>CAJYHU010000396.1 GCA_913774655.1 uncultured Luteibacter sp.
GCGCGAGCGGTTTCGGGCGCACACGGTACTCCAGTGCAACCTGGAAACCGGCCGCACGCACCAGATTCGCGTGCACCTGTCCCACATCGGCCACCCGTTGGTCGGCGATCCGCTCTACGGCAACGGCCTGCGCCTGCCCCGCGGGGCGAGCCAGTTGCTGATCGACGCCCTGCGCGGCTTCCGCCGCCAGGCGTTGCACGCCGAGAAGCTGGCGTTCGAGCACCCGGTGACGGGGAACTACCTGGCGTTTGAATCACCGCGCCCGGCCGACCAGGAGGCGCTGCTCGAGGCCTTGCGCGCGGACACGGCCGAGCACCCGATCGAGGATTGAGCATGTGGATCCGGCCCGACTGGGCCGCGCCCGTGGGCGCGGCCGTATCGACCCGCCACGGACCTGGCGTCTCCGAAGGCCCGTACGCCCGGTTCAACCTGGGCCAGCGTTCGGGTGACGACGCGGCGGCGGTGCGCACGAACCGGGCGGCGCTGGTCAGCGCCCTCGGCCTGCCATCCGAGCCGCGGTGGCTGCGCCAGGTGCATGGCACCGCGGTCGCGACCGACGACCTGCCCGACGGTCAGGAGCCCGAGGCGGACGCCGCCGTGGCCTCCGGGCCGGGCAGGGTGCTGGCGATACTCACGGCCGATTGCCTGCCGGTGCTGTTCGCATCCGCCGACGGCCAGACGGTCGGCGCCGCTCACGCTGGCTGGCGCGGCCTTGCGGCCGGCGTGCTCGAACGGACCGTGGAGCGCATGCCGGCCGACGGGTTGCAGGCGTGGCTGGGGCCGGCGATCGGTGCGGCCTCGTACGAAGTCGGCGAGGACGTGCGCGCAGCGTTTGTCGATGGCGACGCGGGAGCGGCCGATGCCTTTCGCGGCACGCGTCCCGGGCACTGGCTCTGCGATCTTGAAACGCTCGCGCGTCGTCGGCTGGCGGCCGCAGGCGTCGGCCGGGTGTCGGGGGGGCGCTTCGACACCTTCATCGACGATCGGCTGTATTCCTACCGCCGGGACGGCGCGAAAAGCGGGCGCTTCGCCTCGCTCATCTGGACGCGGTGACATCGTGACCCTGACGGCCCACCGTAGGAGCCGACAGGTGACGCGATCACCTGTCGTAGGGGTCAGGGCATCACTGCCGGCGTCGGCACGTAGATTTCCGGCTTCACCCGCGGCGGCTCGGACAGCGCATGCAGGAACGCGTTGCGCCACGCCGTGATGTCGTTGCGCTCCAGCACGTCCATCATCGACTGCCAGCGCATGCGCCGCTCCTTCAGGGGCATCTCCAGCGCCCGCTTGAGCGCCTCGGAGACCTCGTCGAGGTCCGACGGGTTCACCAGCAGGGCCGCATCCAGTTCCTGGGCGGCGCCGGCGAAGCGCGAAAGCACCAGCACGCCGGGATCCTGGGGGTCCTGGCAGGCCACGTATTCCTTCGCCACGAGGTTCATGCCGTCGCGAAGGGGTGTCACCAGGCCCACCTTGGCCGTGCGGAAGTACCCCGCCAGCACCTTGTGACCGAATGACTTGTTGACGTAGCGGATCGGTACCCAGTCCGGCTCGGCGTACTGGCCGTTGATGTGCCCGGCGCTGCGTTCCAGCTCGCGACGCAGCGAACGATATTCCGGCACGTCCGAGCGGGATGGCGGGGCGATCTGCAGCAGGGACACCCGCCCGCGCAATTCCTTGTGGTCGCGCAACAACCGGGCGAAGCCCTCGAACCGCTCCGGAAGACCCTTGGAATAGTCGAGCCGGTCCACGCCGATGATCAGCGCACGATCGTCGATGGAGGCCTTGAGCTTCGCCACCGCGCCCGCGTCTTCCGCGCGATGGGCCAACTCCACCGCTTCGGCGGTGTCGATGCTGATCGGAAACACGCCGGCCCGGAAGATGCGCCCGTTGGCCGCGCGGATACGACCGCCGGTTCGCATGGCCGCACCGAGCTCGTGGAGAAAATAGTCTTCCAGCGCGCGCAGGTCGCGCTGCGTGTGCAGGCCCACGAGATCGTAGGACGCCAGCGGTTCGAGGATTTCCTGATGGCGGGGCAGGGTGATCAGCAGCCCGGCGGCCGGAAGCGGCGTATGCAGGAAGAAGCCGATCCGGTTTTCGACGCCCAGTTCGCGCAGCATCGCGGCGAGCGGAATCAGGTGGTAGTCGTGCACCCAGACGATATCGTCCTTGCGCAGGAGCTTGGCCACGCGCTCGGCGAAGATCCGGTTGACCCGCAGGTAGCCTTCCAGATGATCGCGCCGGTAGTCGACGAGGTCACCGCGATAGTGGAACAGCGGCCAGAGCGCCCGGTTGGCGAAGCCGCTGTAGTAGTCGTCGTGATCAGCCTTCGACAGATCGATCGTGGCGTAGCTGATGTGCCCGTCTTCGACCTCGTGCAACTCGGTACCGGTCTGCGCGGCGAGGTTGCCGCTCCAGCCGAACCACAGGCCTCCCATCTCCTGCAGGGCGGCGTTCATCGCGGAGGCCAGCCCGCCGGTCTGCGTCTGCTTGGGCAGCGCGACGCGGTTCGATATGACGACTAGTCGGCTCATGTGGCGTTTGCGGCTCCCTGCATCAAATGGGTCTTCACGGCGTTCAGCCAATCGTGGACGGCGTTCGGGCTAGACAATGTGAATGTCGCGTGTGTCGGTGTTCTTTCACCCACGCGAATGGCGATGCCGCCGCGCTCGCGAACGGCGGCGAACGCATGTTCGTCGGTGAGGTCGTCGCCGAGGTAGATCGGCGTGCGACCGCGAAACGGCCGCTCGTCGAGGAACGCGCGCACCGCGACGCCTTTGTCCATGCCGCGCGGCTTGAACTCGAACACGCGGTTGCCCGGCTGCAACTCGAAACCCGGGAAGGCGGCAACCAGCGCCGGCGCGCGTCGCGCCAGTTCGGCTTCGTGCTCGGGGCGTTCGCGGCAGTGCAGGGCCACCGACCAGCTCTTGTCCTCCACGCGCACGCCAGCCAAGGCCTCGCCCGTGGCGTGCACGACGGCGCGGAGCCGGGCCAGTTCGTCCGGGTCGACCGGCACGGTGGCGAATCGGCCCGCGCCATCGCGGCGTTCGAGGCCGTGCTGTCCCGCGGCGGGCCACGCCGGTCGGCCGAAGATGCGATCAAGCCCCTCGACAGGACGGCCGCTGACGAGCGCAAGCGCGCCACCAAGCGCCTCATGCAGCCCATCCAGGGTGGCGATCATGCCCGCGGGAGGCGCCACGGCCTCCGGATCGTCCGCGAAATCGAGCAGCGTGCCGTCGGCATCGAGGAACAGCGCGCTCCCGGTCCCGACGAGTTCCGGTGGCGGTGGCGGCAGTGGGTCGGACACGTCGATTCCTGGCAAGGTAACAGGCTGAGCATGGGTGGCGCGTGGTGAAGAAAGGGTGGGGGCATGCCGGCGGCATCCGTCGATGGCCCGAGGATGCGAGAGAGCCCGCCCGCTGGACTCGCCCCTGCCCTCAAGCGACCGTCCCTTGCGCCCCCACGTTCTATCCCCCATCCCCACGTCCGCAGCCAATTACGACAACTCCCGCTAGCACCGGTTGAACCCACCCGCCCCCACCCGCATTTCCCGTGGCAGAGGCGGTCGCGGGGGAGGGCCCCGGGGGCGCCGGAATCTTTGGAGACATCACCATGCGAATGGACAGACTCACGTCGCGGTTCCAGCAGGCGCTGGCCGACGCACAGTCGCTGGCCGTCGGCCGCGACCACAACATGATCGAACCCGTGCACGTCATGGCCGCGCTGCTCGACCAGCAGGGCGGTTCGACTGCGCCGTTGCTCACCCAGGCCCAGGTCAACGTGCCGGCCCTGCGCCAGCGCGTGGGCGAGATCCTCGACCGCCTGCCCAAGGTGAGCGGCCAGGAAGGCAACGTGAGCATCGGTAACGACCTCAGCCGCGTGCTCAACCTCACCGACAAGCTCGCCCAGCAGCGTGGCGACCAGTTCATCGCCAGCGAGCTGTTCGTGCTGGCGGCGCTGGACGACCGCGGTGAACTTGGCGGCGCGATGAAGGCGGCCGGTGCCACGAAGCCGCGCCTGGAAGCGGCCGTGGATAAGCTGCGCGGCGGCGAGAAGGTGCAGTCGGAGAACGCCGAGGACCAGCGCCAGGCCCTGGAGAAATACACCATCGACCTGACCGAGCGTGCGGAGAGCGGCAAGCTCGATCCGGTGATCGGTCGCGACGAGGAGATCCGCCGTACGATCCAGGTGCTGCAGCGGCGCACCAAGAACAACCCCGTACTCATTGGCGAACCCGGCGTCGGCAAGACCGCCATCGTCGAGGGCCTCGCCCAGCGCATCGTCAATGGCGAGGTGCCTGAAGGGTTGCGCGACAAGCGCGTGCTCTCGCTCGACATGGGGGCGTTGATCGCGGGAGCGAAGTTCCGCGGCGAGTTCGAGGAACGCCTCAAGGGCGTGCTCAATGACCTCTCCAAACAGGAAGGCCGGGTCATCCTCTTCATCGACGAACTGCACACGATGGTCGGTGCCGGCAAGGCCGATGGCGCGATGGACGCGGGCAACATGCTCAAGCCCGCGCTCGCCCGCGGCGAGCTGCATTGCATCGGCGCGACCACGCTCGACGAATACCGCAAGTATGTCGAAAAGGACGCCGCGCTCGAACGTCGCTTCCAGAAGGTGTTCGTCGGCGAGCCGAGCGTGGAAGACACCATCGCCATCCTGCGAGGGCTGAAGGAGCGCTACGCCGTACATCACGGCGTGGAGATCACCGACCCGGCGATCGTCGCCGCGGCCACGCTGTCGGCGCGCTACATCCCGGATCGCCAGCTGCCCGACAAGGCCATCGACCTGATGGACGAAGCGGCGTCGCGCATCCGCATGGAGATCGACTCCAAGCCCGAGGAACTCGACCGCCTCGAGCGCCGCCTCATCCAGCTCAAGATCCAGCGCGAGATGCTGAAGAAGGAGCATGACGACGAGTCGAAGCAGCGCCTGGCCGCGCTCGAGGCCGACATCGAAAAGCTCGACCGCGAATTCTCCGATCTCAACGAAGTCTGGAAGTCCGAAAAGGCCACCCTGCAAGGCGCCACGAAGATCAAGGAACAGATCGAACAGGCCCGTGTCGAGCTCGAGGCCGCGCAGCGCCGCCAGGATTACGGCGCGATGAGCGAGATCCAGTACGGCCGGCTGCCTGCGCTGGAGGCGCAACTGGCCGCGGCGCAGCAGGCGGAGAAGCAGGACTTCACCCTGCTCCAGGATCGCGTCACCGCCGAGGAGATCGCCGAGGTCGTCGCCCGCTGGACGGGCATCCCCGTGGCGAAGATGCTCGAGGGCGAGCGCGAAAAGCTGCTGCACATGGAAGACGCGCTGCACGCGCGGGTGGTCGGCCAGGAGGAGGCCGTGCGGGCCGTGTCCGACGCGATCCGTCGGGCGCGGGCCGGGCTGTCCGACCCCAACCGTCCGTACGGCTCGTTCCTGTTCCTCGGCCCGACCGGTGTCGGCAAGACCGAGCTGTGCAAGGCGCTGGCCGATTTCCTGTTCGATACCCAGGACGCGATGGTCCGCATCGACATGAGCGAGTTCATGGAGAAGCACTCCGTGAGCCGGCTGGTCGGCGCGCCCCCGGGCTACGTGGGCTATGAGGAGGGCGGCTACCTCACCGAGGCGGTGCGGCGCCGTCCTTACAGCGTGATCCTGCTCGACGAAGTCGAAAAGGCCCATCCGGATGTCTTCAACATCCTTTTGCAGGTGCTCGACGACGGTCGCCTCACCGATGGCCAGGGCCGCACGGTGGACTTCCGCAACACGGTCATCGTCATGACCTCCAACCTCGGCTCCAACCTGATCCAGGAACAGGCCGGCGACAGCGAGGCCGATTACCTCCAGATGAAGGCCTCGGTGCTGGGCGTGGTACAGGCGCACTTCCGCCCCGAGTTCATCAACCGTCTCGACGACCTCGTGGTGTTCCGCCCGCTGGACAAGACGCAGATCCGCGCCATCGCGCGCATCCAGCTCGATTACCTGCGCAAGCGCCTGGGCGACCGGCAGCTCGGTTTGCACGTCACCGACGCCGCCCTCGACCTGCTGGGCAGCGCGGGCTTCGATCCGGTGTACGGCGCCCGCCCGCTCAAGCGCGCGATCCAGCAGCAACTGGAAAACCCGCTGGCGCAGCGCATCCTGCAGGGGGCGTTCGCGCCCGGTCAGACGGTGACGGTCGACGCGGACGGCAGCCGCCTTCGCTTCGACGCCGCCTGACGAAACCCGGTGCGCCCTGCGTGCGGTCGGCGGCCCCGATCGCGCGCTGGGCGCGCTCCTACGGG
>CAJYHU010000397.1 GCA_913774655.1 uncultured Luteibacter sp.
CGCCCGGCGCCATGGCCGGGTGCGTGCTGCGCCTGGAAGGCAGCATCGACCGCACCGACTTCGAGATGCGCGGCCACCGGGGCGCCCTGTCCGACCGGGTGAACCTCGGCCTGGCGATCGTGCTTGCCGCCGCCTGAGCCGCCGGGCTCACGTGGCGTTGCACCCCCTCGCCTAGAATCCCCCGCCATGCGCCGCCTCCTCATGCTCCTGTTGATCGCCACCACGCTGGCCGCCGGCGGCTGTTCGCTGTCGCAAAAGCGGATCCAGCGGGCGGACGCCGTGGTGGCGCTGACGGTGGATCGCGAGTCCACCTGCCAACAGGCCGACCGCTGCGCGCAGCCGTCGCCACTCAGGGAGGCCGCCGTCGAGGCCGATGCCGCGTCGACGGCGGCGCGCCCGGTGCACGTGGCCACGCTGCTGGAAGACGGCGAGTCCGCGCTCGCCGCGCGGGTGAATCTGATCCGCGCGGCCCGTAGCCAGATCGACATACAGACCTACATCTGGGAGATGGACGACGCAGGCAAGCTCGTGCTCGACGAGCTGATCCGCGCCGCGCGTCGCGGGGTGCGGGTGCGCATCCTCGCCGACCAGCTGTTCTCGTTCCGCGATCCCGACGTGCTCGCCGGCCTCGCCCGGGCCAGCGACCACCTGGAGATCCGCCTCTACAACCCAACGTTCCAGAGCGCGCGTACCACGCCGATCGAGTTCGCCGCCGGCATCGCCTGCTGCTTCTTCCACTTCAACCAGCGCATGCACAACAAGCTTCTGGTGGTGGACGACCTCATCGGCATCACCGGCGGGCGCAACTACGAAGACCGCTATTTCGACTGGGACGACGCCTTCGACTACGTCGATCGCGACGTCATGGTGGGCGGACCGGCCGCGAAGGCGATGAGCCAGAGCTTCGAGAAGTTCTGGCAGCACAAGCGCGCCGTGCCGCTGACCCACCTGCGCGACGTCAACCGCGCCATCGTCGGCGACACCGACGACAAGCGCGTGTGGGCGCCCCCGGTGTACGAGCACCCCGACCGTGTCGCCAACCTGCTCGCCGAGTCGGAGGACGCCGACTGGCTGGCCGAACACATCGGTGCCGCCACCCTGCGCCTGAACCGGGTGGAATACCTCTCCGACATGCCGGGCAAGACCGACGAACCCAAGCGCCGCGAAGCCCGCGCGCTTACCCGGCACATCATGGGGCTGGTGCGCAACGCGAAGAAAGAAGTCGTGCTGCAGACGCCCTACCTGGTGATGAGCCGTCCGGCGAAGAAGATTTTCGCCACGCTGCACGAGCGGCCCGATCCGCCCCGCGTGGTGGTCTCGACCAACTCGCTGGCCTCGACCGACGCCTTCGCGGTGTATGCGATGTCCTACAAGCATCGCAAGCGCTACCTCACCGATTACGGCTTTGAGATCTACGAGCTCAAGCCCCACCCGTCCAACGCCGATCCGGACGCCCTCGAAGGCCGCTCGACCGAGGTGGCAATACCGCCGCCGCCCACGGCGCTCGCCGGTTCGGGTTCGGGCTCGACGCGTGGCCGCTCACGGGGCGCCTACGCACCCGGCGGCGGCCCGTCGGAATCCTCGGGCTTCTTCGCGGTGGGAAGCCGCGCCAGCCGCGGCGCGCGGCATCGGCCAGCGCCGTTGCTGACGGCAGGCGTTCGCTTCGGCCTGCACGCGAAGTCGATCGTGGTGGACGACACCTTCGCGATGGTCGGCACGCACAACTTCGATCCGCGCTCGGACCACTACAACACCGAATCGGGCGTCATCGTCTACGACAAGCGCTTCGCCGACCGGCTGCGCGGCTCGATCATGCAGGACACCCTGCCCGGCAACGCGTGGATCATCGGCCCGCGGCGCAAGACGATCCCCGTGCTGTCGTCGGTCAACGAGTTCATCGGCGACGTCTCCGAACGCCTGCCCTTCTTCGACCTGTGGCCGTTTCGCTATGCGACCAGCTACGAGCTCAAGCCCGGTTGCATCCCGATGCGCTGGACCGACCCCCGGTTCTACGAATGCTACGAGGCGGTGGGCGACTTCCCCGAGGTGGACGTCTCGCTGAAGCTGATCTACACCCGCATGATCACCGCGTTCGGCTCGTCAGCCTCCGGCATCCTTTGAGCTCCCACGCGACGCGGCGTGCGATCACATCGTCGAGGTGAGTTCGAAGCGCACCGGCAGTTCGGCGGTGAAGCGGGCCGGACGGTCCGCGGCGGCGAAGCGCCAGCGGCGCACGGCCTCCTCGGCCGCGCGGTCAAGGTCGGTATCGCCGCTGGAGCGGCCCACGGCGACCTCGGTGACGTCGCCATCGGGCGTGACGGTGACGCTGAGCACCACCTGGCCTTCGCGACGGGCGCGCAGCGCCGACATCGGGTACCGCGGCGAGGGCATGTAGACCGGGTGCAGCGGCTCGGGCGCCGCCTCGGCCTGGGCGACCGGCGCCGGTGATGCCTCCAGCCGGGTCCGGGACGGGGCCCGAACGGGCGCGGGCGGCCGGGGTTCGCTCCGCTTCGTCGCAAGCGAGGGCATCACCACGTCCACGAGCGGCCGGGTGGCCGGCGCGCGTTCGTAAGTGAGCGCGGTGAGCCAGCTCGTGCCGGCGATGCCGATCACCAAGCCGAGGGCGCTGAGGGAAGTGCTGGTACGAAGTGCGAGCATGCGGGCCTTGCGCGAGCGGCGCGGACGCCACCCTCTTTACGGATCAGGGTCGTTCGAGGATCGCCGTCACACCCATGCCGCCCGCGGTGCAGATCGAGATCAGGCCGCGGCCCGACCCCTTCTGCTCGAGCATCTTCGCCAGGGTGGCGACGATGCGCGCGCCGGTCGCCGCGAACGGGTGTCCCGTGGCGAGACTGGAGCCGTTGACGTTGAGTTTCGACGGGTCGATCGATCCCAGCGGGCCGTCCAGGCCCAGCCGGTTGCGGCAATAGTCGTCGCTTTCCCATGCACGCAGCGTGCACAACACCTGGGCGGCGAACGCCTCGTGGATCTCGTAGAAGTCGAAATCGCCCAGGGTGAGCCCGGCCTGCTTGAGCATGCGCGGCACGGCCACGGTCGGCGCCATGAGCAGCCCCTCGCCGTGGACGAAATCCACCGCCGACACCTGGGCGTGGGTGAGGTAGGCCTGGATCGACAGGCCGCGGGCGGCCGCCCATTCGTCGCTGGCCAACAGCACCGCGGCGGCGCCGTCGGACAGGCCGGTGGCGTTGCCCGCCGTGAGCGTGCCCTGGCCCGAGGTCTTGTCGAACGCGGGCTTGAGCGCGGCGAGCTTGTCGAGCGAGCTGTCCGGACGCAGGAAACCGTCGCGTTTGAGGCCGCGGAACGGCACCACGAGGTCGTCGAAGAAGCCCGCGTCGTACGCGGCGGCGAGCTTGTGGTGGCTGGCCAGGGCGAGTTGGTCCTGTTCGACGCGGCCGATGTGCCACTGCTTCGCCATGAGTTCGCAGTGGTCGCCCATGGACTTGCCGGTGCGCGGCTCGGCCACGCCGGGGAACGAGGGCTTGAGTTCTTTCAGCGAGAAGCCGCGCGTGGCGACGGCAAACTTCTCCTTGAGGGATTTGGCCCGGTTCAGCGCCAGGAGGCGCTTGCGCAGCTTCTGGCCGTAGACGATGGGCACGTCGCTGGTGGTGTCCGACCCGCCCGCGACGCCGGCCTCGATCTGCCCGGTGGCGATCTTGTTGGCGATGAGGATCGCGTTGTCGAGCGAGGTGCCGCAGGCGCGCGCGGTGGTGATGCCCGGGGTGGTCGCCGCCAGCCCCGACGAGAGCACCGCCTCGCGGGCCACGTTCCAGTCGGAGGAATGGCGGATCACGGCACCCAGCGCGACTTCGCCCAGTTCCACGCCGTGGAGGCCGTATTTCTCGACCAGCGAGCCCAGCACCTTCACCGACATGCCGAAGTTGCCGACGTCGGCATAGGCCGTGTTGTTGCGGCAGAAGGGAATGCGGACGCCGCCGACCACTCCCACGCGCTTTTGCGTCTTTTCCATGCTCTTAGGGACTATCCGGAACCGAAAGGGGTTTGCCCGACCGGGCAAGCCCGTTCGAAGCCGAAGATGTCACGGACGCCGACGATCGCCGACGAAACGCGTGTCGGCAAGGCTAACCCGCATCCGCCCCGGGCGAAAGCCTTTGCGGCCACGATGGTAGAATCGCGTTCCCCTGCCGTTGTGGAATCCCCCTCGTGACCGAGCCGTTGATCGCCTTCCCGGCCGTTTTGGCGCTGGAACTGGCCGAGGGCGACGCGCCCGATCGCCTCGAGCTCACCCGTGACGAGGCCCAGGCCCTGGCCGACCTCATGGCCGCCGACCTGCGCGCCCTGCTGCCGGGGGTGGAGGCCGCCCGCTTCGCCGTGGCCGGCGCACTGTTCGACGGCGTGGAGATCCTGCGCCCCGGGTTTCCCGTGTTCGCCACGCTCGACGAACTGGCCCGGCGCATCCCGCGCGTGACCACGGCCGGCGGCGTGGTGGCCTTCGGCACCCACGAGGGGCACATGCCGGCGCAGCCGCTGGTGCCCGACGCGCGCTACGCCGGGGGCCCGATGCGCCTGATCCCGTGGATGCTGCTCGCGCCGGCCGAACAGGCCGACGACCTCGCCACCGCCATCGAAACCGAACTGGTCGGACGGGGCGAAGCGGGCGAGCGCACGGCGGATTTCCTCATGCGCACCCTCGGCATGCGCCTGGAGCACGCCCGCTACCTCAGCCGCGACGACCTCATCGCGCTGACGTGCGTGCAGTACGAACACGTCAACCTAGCGCCGATGTGGACGATGCTCGAAGCGGCGCTGCTCACGCCCTACAAGGAAGAAACCGCGCTCGGTTCGCGCGGCCTGCCGTTGCGCTATGCGCAGGGCAAGGTCACCCTGCCCGGGCCGGCTCAGTGGTTTGCCCAATCGGGCACGCGCGGCGATCGCCCCGCGCACGAACTGGCGGGCACGCTGTTCGAATTGCGCCAGTACGCCGCCCTGCTCGACGCGCATCGGGTGCCGCTGCAACTCGACGGCGACGCCCGCCGCGATGAGGCCTTTCTCATCGAGCATCTCGCCGATGCCGACCCCACCCTCCCCGGCGCCACCCTGTTCGCCCACGAGGCGCCGGGCCTGGGCATGGCTGCGATCACCGTCGCCCAACCGGTGCCGGGCAAGGCGCGAATTCTTGCGCACGGCTATCCCCTGGCGCCCGACGCGCTCGGTCCCTTGCTCGACGCGCTGGCCGAACGCTACGGCGCCGCCGCCGAAGTGCACGCGCTGGGACGGGTGATGCTCGACGCGGCATACCACCTGACGGCACCGGCGCCCGCCCTGCACTGACGATTTTAGGCCATTCGCCCAATGTACGGCGACCGGCGGGACGGTTAGAGTGAGCGCCATCGCTCCGTCGGCCGTCCCATGCATCCGCAGGTCCCTCCCTCGAAGGCCACGAACGGCGCGACCGAGCGCAGCCTTGAATCGCGACTGAAAGAAAGCGAGCGCCGTTTCGAGCTCGCCTTCCGCCACGCGGCGATCGGCATGGCGATCGCCGCGCTCGACGGGCGATGGCTGCAGGTCAACCCCGCGCTGTGCGAGATCTTCGGCTACGCCGAAAGCGAATTGCTCACGTCAGGTTTCCAGGAGGTCACGCATCCGGACGATCTCGCCGCCGACCTCGAGCTGACACAGTCGCTGCTGTCGGGCGAGCGCGTGTCGTTCCACATGGAGAAACGCTACGTCCGCCGCGACGGGCACGTGGTGCATGCGCTGCTCACCGTGGCCCTGGTACGCGACGATCACGGCGAGCCGCTCTACTTCATCTCGCAGGTGCAGGACATCACCGAGCGCAAGGCGTTCGAAGACGCCCTGTTTCGCGAACGCGAACTGGCCGAGGTGACGCTCAAGTCCATCGGCGACGCGGTGATCACCACGGACACCGATCTGGTCATCACCTCGATCAATCCGATCGCCGAGGCGATGACCGGCTGGTCGGGTCACGAAGCGGTGGGCCGTCCGATGGACGAGGTCTTCCAGCTGCGTGACGCGGTGACCCGCCGCCCCCTCGCCAATCCGCTGGGCACGGCGGTGGCGAAAAACACCATCGTGGGTATCGCCACCGACGCCATCCTCCTGCACCGCAACGGCTTCGACAGCCCGATCGAGGATTCGGCCGCGCCGATCCACGACTACGCGGGCAACGTGGTCGGCGGCGTGATGGTGTTCCACGACGTGAGCGAGACGCGCGCCCTCGCACTGAAGATGGCCCACCTCGCCCACCATGACACCCTGACCGGCCTGCCCAACCGCACGCTGCTGCAATCGCGCATGGAGTTCGCCATCACCGTGGCGTCGCGGCGCAACCAGCGCGCCGCCCTGCTCTTCGTCGACATCGACCACTTCAAGCAGATCAACGACAGCATGGGCCACGCCGCCGGCGACGCCCTGCTGCAGGAAGTGGCCCGGCGCATCCGCGCCGCCGTGCGCCCGGACGACACCGTGAGCCGCCTGGGCGGCGACGAATTCGTGGTGTTGCTACCGCACATCGAGGCGGCGCACGACGCGGCCGCGGTGGCCGAGCAGGTGCTGGAGGCCTGCCGCCAGGCGGTGGGCGTGGATGCCTCGGCGCTCGCGATCAGTTTCAGCATCGGCATCAGCCTGTATCCGGACGACGCGCGCGTCGCCGAGTCGCTGTTGCGGCATGCCGACACCGCGATGTACGAAGCGAAGATGCAGGGCCGCAACGGCTACCGTTTCTTCAACCCGGCCATGAACGAGCGCAACACCGCGCGGCTGCGCATCGAGCTCGAACTGCGCAAGGCGCTCGCCCGCAACGAGCTGATCCTGCACTACCAACCGAAGGTGGACGTGGAGCTGGGCAGCGTGGTGGGTGCGGAGGCCTTGCTGCGTTGGCAGGTCGACGGCCAGGACGTCTACTCGCCCGAGCAGTTCATCCCCGTGGCGGAAGACTGCGGCCTGATCGTGCCCATCGGCGAGTGGGCCCTGCGCGAAGCCTGCCGCCAGGCCGAGGCGTGGTCACGGCTCTACCGGCCGCTCACCGTGTCGGTGAACGTCTCCGCGTTGCAGTTCCAGCACACGCGTTTCTTCGATGCGTTGCGCGGCATTCTCGCCGACACGGGCCTGCATCCCACCCTGCTCGAACTCGAGCTGACCGAGCGCACCGTCATGGAAGGCGGCGATCACATCGTCGACCTGCTCAAGCGCGTGAAGTCGCTGGGCGTCACGCTCAGCCTCGACGACTTCGGCACGGGCTATTGCAGTCTGTCGTACTTGAAGCACTTCCCCGTCGACGTGCTCAAGATCGACCGCACCTTCATCCGCGACGTGGCCTGGGACAACGACAGCGCCGCCATCGTCAGCGCGATCATCACCATGGGCCGTGGCCTGAACAAGCAGGTACTCGCCGAAGGCGTGGAAAGCCAAGAGCAGGCGCAGTTCCTCGGCGAGGCCGGCTGCTCGCAGATGCAGGGTTTTCTCTTCGGCAAGGCCACGTCGGCGAAAGACTTCGAAGCGCGTATCGCCGAGGTCGACCTGGGCGACCCGATCCACGCCGCGGACTGAGCACCGCCCGCCACGTCCGATCAGGGCACCCGCATCGCCTCGTACATCGCGTAGTGGCAACGCGCCATGCCGAGCCCCGCGTAAGTCGCCTGCGCGCGCGCGTTCTCGGTTTCGACGTAAAGCCGCACGCCGACCGCGCCCGCGCGCTCGGCCATGGACGTCACCTCGGCGTAGAGCGCGCGAAACACGCCCCCTCGCCGGGCGTCGGGCGCCACGTAGACGCTCTGGATCCACCAGAAGTCGCCGCAGCGCCAGTCGCTCCATTCGTAGGTGATCATCAGGCACCCCACCGGCACCCCTGCCTGCTCCGCCACGAGATAGATCCCGCGGCGCGGCTCCGCGAACACGGCACGCACCCCTCGGGCGAGGGTCTCCGGATCGAGCCGTTTGCCTTCGGTTTCCCACGCCATGGCGAGGTTCCAGCGGGCGATGTCGTCGGCGTCGTCGACGCGGGCGGCGCGGATCTGCAGCGTCATGCGGGCTCCGTCACGGTGAGCGGCGCGTGCGCGACGCGCCGAGTTTGCGGGTGAGGGTGTTGCGGCCCACGCCGAGCGCGGCGGCCGCGTGCTGGCGGTGGCCGTCGTTGGCGACCAGGGCCACTTCGAGCAGCGTCTTGTCCAGTGCCTCGCGCGCGCGCGCGTGGATGTCCGGCTCGCCGTGGCTCAGCGCCTCGTGCGCCCAGGCGCGCAACGCGTCGGTCCACTCGGTGCCGCGGGATTCGCGGCCGGGCAGCCCGCCGAGGTCGGAGGCGAGGATTTCGCTGCCCGGGGCGATCACCGCGAGGCGGCGGCACAGGTTTTCCAGCTCGCGCACGTTGCCCGGGTAGTCGCGCTGCTCGATCAGCTTCATGGCGCCACGGGAGAACCGCTTGGCCGGCAGGTGGAGTTCGGCCGCGGCGTGGGCGAGAAAGTGCCGCGCCAGCATCGGCACGTCGCCACGCCGCTCGCGCAGCGGCGGCAAAGCGATGCGCACCACGTCGAGACGGTGTTTCAGGTCGGCCCGGAACTGGCCCGAGGCGACACGCGCGTCGAGATCCTGGTGCGTGGCCGCGACGATACGCACGTTGCCGCGCAGCGGCTCGCGACCGCCCACCCGGTAGAACTCGCCCCCCGACAACACGCGCAGCAGGCGTGTCTGCAAGGCCACCGGCATGTCGCCGATCTCGTCGAGAAACAGCGTGCCGCCCTCGGCCTGTTCGAAGCGACCGACATGGCGTCGCGTCGCGCCGGTGAACGCGCCGGCCTCATGCCCGAACAGTTCGCTCTCGAGCAGTTCGGAGGGAATCGCCGCCGTGTTCAGGGCCACGTAGGGCTTGCCGCTGCGCGCGCTTTCCTCGTGCAGCGCACGCGCGACCAGTTCCTTGCCGGTGCCGGTCTCTCCGGTGATCAGCACGTTGAGGTCGCTGGCCGCCACGCGGCCGATCAGGCGGAACACCTCGCGCATCGCGGCGCTTTCGCCGAGCAGGCCGCTGCCGTCGCGGTGCAGCTCCGGCACCACCACGGCTTCGCGCGACGCCGCCAGCGCGCGTTCCACCGTCGCCACCGCGTGGTCGAGATCGAACGGCTTGGCGAGGTAATCCGCCGCGCCCGCGCGGTACGCCGCCGCCGTGGTCGCCACATCGGTAAAGGCGCTCATCACGATCACCGGGCCGATGTTGCGCCGGGTGAGATCCTGCAACAAGGCCAGGCCATCCTCGCCGGGCATGCGCACATCGGTCACGAGCAGCGCGGGACGTGCGTCCTGCAGCGCCGCACGCACGGCATCGCCCGCGCTGAATTCGCGCACGGCATGCCCCGCATCACGCAGGGCCTCGGCCAGCACGAAGCGCACGCCGCGATCGTCGTCGGCAATCCAGATGTCACTCATGCGCGCGCTCCATCGGCAGGTAAAGGGAAAACACGGTCTCGCCCGGACGACTCACGTAACGCAGGTCGCCGCCATGCTCCAGTGCAATCTCGCGCGACAGCGCCAACCCGAGGCCACTGCCGTCCGGGCGTCCAGAGACCAGCGGCTGGAACAGCGCATCGCGCAGCGCGTCGGCCACGCCGCGTCCGTCGTCAACGACGTCGACACGCAGCGCCGCGCGCACGGTGCGCTCGCCCAGCCGCGCACCGTGCTCGACCCGCGTGCGCAGCACCAGCGACGACGCGCCCGCTTCGCGCGCATTGCGGGCCAGGTTGAGCAGCACCTGCAACAACCGGTCGCCGTCGCCGCGCGTGTCGGGCAGGCTCGGGTCGTAGTCGTGCCGCAGTTGCAAAGGATCGGGCTCGGCGAGCAGCAGTTGCTCCAGCCGCTCAAGCAGTTCGTGCACGTTCACCGGCGCAATGCGCGCCGAGCCGCCATGACGCAGCAACCCGTCGGCCAGCGCCGCCAGCCGGTCGGCCTCGGCGATCACCATCGCCGCCAGTCCCCGCAGGTCGTCGTCGCGCACGCGCCGTTGCAGCAACTGCGCCGCGCCGCGCAACCCCGCCAGCGGGTTCTTCACCTCATGGGCGAAGCCACGCAGCGTGGCGGACAGAGGCGTGGTACCCGCATGCAGGTCGGTCGCGAGCGGGTGGACTTCCACCATCACCCGGCCATCGTCCAGCGGCTGGAGCAGCAGGTCGGCCAGCAACTCGCGGCCCCGCGCCAGCCCGAGGGTCACGGCACGCAGGTGGAACCCCCGATGCTCCGCGCGCACCCGGTCGAGATGTGCGGCGAGGCCGGCACCACGCATGAGGGTGTCGATGTCCTGGCCGACCGCGGAGCGCGGGCCGACGTCAAGGGCCTCGCCGAGCGCCGGGTTGATCCATTGGATACGGCCGTCCTGTCCGGCGAGGGCCAGGCCGGTGCCGAGCAGGGTCAACAGGTCGTTCGGGATGGGGGCGGGCATTGCACCAATTTAGGGCAGCTGTCTATCGCTGACAATCAACTGCGTGCAGTGCACTCTTGGACAAGGCAGCATCGTTCGACCCGCACGTCCCTCAACTCAACCCATGCCGCTTGATCTTGTACCAGAGCGCCCGCTCGCTGATCTCCAGCAACCGCGCGGCGGCGGACTTGTTCTGCCCTGCCTTTTCCAACGCCTGCACGATCAAACGCCGTTCCAGTTCATCGATGTGGGGACGCAAGGCGAGATCGTCGGTGGCGACCGGGGGCGACGTCGGCGACGGCGGGACCGATACAGCCGCCGTGCGCGAGGGGGCCAGTTCGGCCGGTAAGTGGTCCACCGTGATCGTGTCCCCTCGGCACAACACCATCGCGCGCTCGACGAGGTTTTCCAGCTCGCGCACGTTGCCCGGCCACGGATACGCCTCCAGCACCGCCAATGCCTCGGGCGAGAGGTTGGGAGCGGGACGGCTGAGTTCCAGCGCGTACTTGTGCACGAAGTAGTCCACGAGCAACGGGATGTCGCCCCGGCGATCGCGTAACAGGGGCACGTCGACGCGCACGACGTTGAGGCGGAAATAGAGGTCGCGCCGGAGTACGCCCGCGTCGACCGATTGCTGGGGATCGCGGTTGGTCGCGGCGACCACGCGCAGGTCCACCGGCGTGGCGGCGTTGCCGCCCACCTTTTCGATGACGCCTTCCTGCAACACGCGCAACAGCTTGGCCTGCAACGGCGCGGGCATCTCGGTGATCTCGTCGAGGAACAGCGTGCCGCCGCTGGCGAGTTCGCACTTGCCGATGCGGTCGCGCACGGCGCCGGTAAAGGCGCCCTTGACGTGGCCGAACAGCTCGCTCTCCAGCAGCTCGGCGGGGATCGCCGCGCAGTTGATCGGCACGAACAGGCCACGCCGGCCCGACGCCACGTGCACGGCGCGGGCTACGAGTTCCTTGCCCGTGCCCGTTTCGCCCACGATGAAGATGCTGCTGCGCGCCGGCGCGGCCTGGCGCAGCAGGTCATAAAGGGCCTGCATGGGCGCGCTGGTGCCGATGAAGTCGCCCCAACCGCGCGAGACTTCTTCCTTGAGGAAGCGGTTTTCGCGCTGCACGACCTGCATGGTCAGCGCGCGGGTGACCGCCATCTCGATGGTCTCCATCTCGAACGGCCGGATGATGTAGTCGGCCGCGCCCACCTTCATCGCGGCGACGGCGGTCTCGATCGTGCCGTAGGCCGTCATCACGATCACCGGCACGTCGTTGTCGGCGTCGCGCAGCGCGGTGAGCAAGCCGATGCCGTCCAGGCGCGGCATGCGCAGGTCGGTCAGCACGAGGTCGAAGGCGCCGGCGTCGATCATGCCGAGGGCTTCCTGACCGTCGGCGGCCTGCGCCACCTCGTGGCCCATGGCCTTGAGCGACAATTCGAGGATGCGGCGCATCTTCGCCTCGTTGTCGACCACCAGTATCCGTTTCGTCGTCATGCCGGTTCGTCGCTCTCGAAGCGCAGGTTGAAAGAAGCGCCGCCCCACGCGCTTTCACCGACCGACAGCGTGCCGCCGTGGGCCTGTACGATCTGCTGCACGATGGTGAGGCCCAGGCCGATGCCGCCTTCGCGCCGGCTGAAGAACGGATCGAAGATGCGCTGGCGCAGTTCCACCGGCACGCCGGGGCCGTCGTCGGAGACGCTGACCCACAGGGCGTCGTCGTCGCGATGGGTGCTGATGCGCACGCGCCCACCCTCGGGCACGAAGGACAACGCGTTGAGGATGAGGTTGAGGAACACCTGCATCATCTGCTCGCGGTCGCAGCGCAGGATCACCTCGCCGTCTTCGGCGGCACGGGTAAGCGATACGTTCGCCCGCTCCGCCCGCGGCGCCAGCAATGCGATCACGCCGTCGACGAGTTCGACCAGATCGTGCGACATGATGTCGGGCGGGTTGGGGCGCGCGCATTCCAGCAGCAGGGTGACGAGGCGGTTGAGCCGTTCGGTTTCGCTGAAGATGAAGCCGATCAGTTCGCGCTGCCGCTCGTCCAGATCGCCCTGGCGTTGCAGCAGCTGCGCCGAACTGCGCAGGATGCCCATGGGCGTGCGCACCTCGTGCGCCATGATCGCCGCCATCTCGCCGACCACCGCGAGCTTGCCGGCGCGCACGATCTGCTCGCGCGACTGCTCCAGCGCGTGGATCATGTCGGTGTAGGCGTGATGCAGCTCGTCGACCTCGGCGGTGGCCCCCGACGGCAGCGCGGGCGGTTCGGTCTGGCCCTGGCGGAAGCGCCGGGTGAACACGGTGAGCGTGACGATGGGCGAGGCGATGCGGTCGGCCAGCCGTGATGCGATCCACAGGCCGGTGAGCAGGGTGACGAGCAGCACGCCGACCATCGACCACAGCAGCGCCCAGATCGGCCCGAACGAGACGGTGGTCGGCTCGATCATCAGGGTGTGCCAGCCCAGGCCCTGGAACGGCGGATAACCCGCCGAGGTAGCCACGCCGACGAGGAGGTCGCCGTCGCCGAGGGCGTCGCCGGTCTGCACGTAGGACGCCGCGCCCGACGTCGGCAGGCGCCAATGGTCCAGACGCAGGCGGGCCAGCACGGGCCGCGAACGCAGGGCGGCCGACGCGCCGAGCACGCGCCCGGTGGGGTCGGTCAGCAGGAGGCTGCGGGTGCCGTGGTTGACGGCCGCGTCGAGGAGATCCTGCACCGCCCGCCAGTCGAGCACGGCGTAGAGGTAGCCGATAGGGCCGACGCCGAAGGCGTTGGGGATGGGGCTGCGCAGCACGACGGCGCGCGGGCCGTTGTCGCCCTGCGCCAGCGCGACGGATACGTTGTTGAACCCCTCGCCGGGCACCACCCGCCAGTCCGACAGCACCGGCGCCTGCCCGCCGATGGACGCGGCATCGCTCGCGGCCACGATGTGGCCCTGGGTGTCGGTGCAGTAGAGCACGTCGTAGACGGTGTCCTGCCCGGCGCGCAGGTTGGCGAGGAAGTTGGACAGGCGCTTGTCGACGTCCTTCACGCGGATGTCCTGCATCACCTCGATGCCGCGCCACACGCGCATGTTCTCCACGTGGGCGAACAGGAAGGTGTCGATGCGCTGCATCATCGCCGTGGCGCCGAAGCGGAGGTTGTCGCCGATCTCCGCCTGCAGGGCCCCGCGGAACTGGAAGAACGACAGCGCACCCACGACCGTCATCGTGCCGAGCATGGTCCAGAACAGGAGGCGGAAGAGGGCCGATCGGGTCGTCAAGGCGGGTCAGCGTGTCGAATGCCGCCGTCAGTGTCGCAGAATCGGGCGCGGGTTATGCCATCCTTCGCCGGTCCGCGTTCGTCCCTGAAGGTAAGCCCATGAGCTGGCATCCGCGTCGTCTCCCGAGCCTCGGCGTGGTGGCCTTCGCCGCGGCGCTGTGCGCCGCCTCGCCCACCTGGGCGGACGACGCCACCGCCACCCCGGGCACCTGGCAGCCCGCCCCGTACACGCTGGGCCAGGGCCTGTATTTCCCGGGGCTCGGCCTGCGCGTGGGCGGCTACGCCGACGTGCACCTGTTCGACCTGGACGGCTCGCGCACCACGTCGAGCCTGCGCGACGTCAGCCTGTTTCTCACCAAGGACCTCGGCACCCGCTGGCAACTCTTTACAGAGGTGGCCACCTCGCGCACCGTGAACGTGACCGGCGCGGAGAAGGAGGGCGGCGAGGCGAAGGTCGACGTGGAGCGCCTGTATGCCGATTTCCACGCGACACCGGCCGTGACGCTGCGCCTGGGCAAGTTCCTCACGCCCATCGGCGAATGGAACCTCGTGCACGCCGACCCGCTCACCTGGACGGTGTCGAGGCCGCTCTCCACGTCGGCGGCGTTCGCCCGCCACGCGACCGGCGCGATGGCCTTCGGCACGACGAGCGTCCGGGGCAACGACCTCGATTACTGGGTGTTCGCCGACGACAGCAAGACGCTGGGCATCGGCGAGGACGCGGACGACGCGTTCACCGACTACACGGGCGACCGCAGCCCGCGCAACAACTTTCGCCACGCCCTGGGCGGTCGCGTGCTCTATCACCTGGCCGGCGACAGCCTCGCCGTGGGTGCGTCGTACGTCAGCTACCAGCTGGACGCGCCGCGACACGATTACCAGCTCACCGGCATCGACTTCACCTGGACCACGCGTTATCTCGAACTGACCGGCGAAGCCATCTACCGCACCGGCGCGTCGCCCCTGTCGAGCGAGCGGGGCGGGTTTGTCGAGGCGGGCGTGCCGATCGCGCCGAGGCTCTACCTGATCGGTCGCGTGGAGCGCTATCACACCTCGTCGCCGGAAACGACGACGGTGGTGCGCACCGAAGCGCTCAATTACCGACCCATCCCCGGGCTCGTGCTCAAGCTGGAGCATCGCAACGGCCACGGCGGCGACATCGTGCCCGGCGGCTGGCTGGCCTCGGTGTCGGTGCTGTTCTGAGCCATGCGACACGGTCGTCTCCTCGTACGGATCGCCGCCCTCGGCCTGCTGGTGCTCACCGGCGGCCCGGCGACCGCCGCGTCGCTCCAGCTGGTGGTCATCACGGCACCCGGTGCGCCGCGGCTGGCCTTCGACAAGGACGTGCTGCGCAACGTCTACCTCAAGCGCATCTTCGTCGACGCCGACGGGGTGAAGCTCACGCCGGTAAACCTGCCGGCCGGGTCGCCGCTGCGCGAGGCGTTCGCGCGCACGATCGTGCGGATGTCGGACGAGCGCATGCAGGCGTACTGGGACCAGCAATACTTCCAGGGCGTCAGTCCGCCCTACGTGCTCGGCTCGGAGGATGCCGTGGTGCGCTTCGTGGCGACCACGCCCGGTGCGGTGGGCTATGTGGCCTCGTGCCACGTGGATGCGAGCGTGCACGTGGTGCTCGCCCTGCCCTGGCCGCTTACCGGCGGTGCGCCCGACCCCTGCGCAGGCCACGCGGCGCCCTGAGCGATCCTACGTTTTTTGCAGACAATCGCTGCGCACTGCAAAGAACGGCGCCCGGCAAACGGGCGTAAAAACGCCGTTATTTGAAATGCTTTCATAGACTTGCGCCGCTGGCACGAATCTCGCTCAAGAGGGCTTACCCACCCCTCGCGAGCGATGCCCCATGCCCCAGCCGCTGCCGCCCTCCCCGTCCGATCCGTGCGTCGTCGACGCGGTGGAACCCCTGCTCGCCGAGTTGCGCCAACCGGTGCAGGTTCGCGTGCTGTCGAGCGCGAGCGCGGAACGCGAGCGCGCCGAGGCCTTCGTCCGCCAGGTGTTCGCCCGCCGGTATGGCGCCACCGTCGAGCGCTTCCACCCCACGCTGCTGAGCTTCGGCGACCACGCGCGGCATCGCGCCGTGGTCGGCTTCCGGGGCGGCGACCACGGCCCTCTGTTTTCCGAGCAATACCTCGCCGACGCGGCCCAGCGGCTGATCGCCGAGCGCGTAGGCGCACACATCGCGCGGCACGAACTGGTCGAGGTGGGTCATCTGGCGCTGGAGAACGCGGGCGACGCGCGCTGGGTGATCGCCGCCACCACGCAACACCTGCACGCGAGCGGTTACCGGTGGGTGTTGTTCACGGCCACGCGCGCCCTGGTCAATGCGTTCCGGCGCCTGGGCCTGCATCCGATCGAACTGGCGCCCGCCCAGG
>CAJYHU010000398.1 GCA_913774655.1 uncultured Luteibacter sp.
CGGCGAGCATCGCGTCGGCATCGCCGTACTGGATGCTCGCCGGCGGCGCCGAATTCGCGACCACGCCCACGGCGATGGCGGGGTTCTGCTCGGCCAAGGCCATGTCCACGCGCAACGACGATCCGGCGCACGCCAGCCGTCCGTGGGACACCGCCCGCGATGGCTTCTTGCTGTCCAATGGTGCGGGCATGCTGATGCTCGAGGAATACGAATTCGCCAAGGCGCGCGGTGCCACCATCCTTGCCGAGATCATCGGCTTCGGCATGAGCGGCGACGCGTACCACATCACCGCGCCCAGCGGCGACGGCGCCGAACTGGCGATGCGCAATGCGCTGCATGACGCCGGCCTCAAGCCCGAAGACGTGCAGTACGTCAACGCGCACGGCACGTCCACCCCGGTCGGCGACCTGGGCGAGGCCAAGGCCATCCGCAACGTGTTCGGCGACCACGCCACCCGCAAGGGTGCGTTCGCCGTCAGCTCCACCAAGTCGGTCACCGGCCACCTGCTCGGTGCCGCCGGCGGCGTGGAGGCGATCTTCTCCATCATGGCGCTGCGCGACGGCATCATGCCGCCCACGATGAACCTCGATAACGTCGACCCGGAGGTCGCCGCGCTCGGCATGGACCTCGTGCCGAACAAGGCCGAAAAAGCCGATCTCACGGTGGCTCTATCCAACTCGTTCGGCTTCGGCGGCACCAACGGGACGCTCGTCTTCCGACGCGCCTGACGCCACGTTGGCTTTCGTCACCCGCACCCTGGCCGGCCGGCGCGACCTCCGCGCGCCGGCCGCGTCGTATCCGGACCGGTATCCCGCCCTGCTGGCCAGCGCGGTCACCGGCACGCCCCAGTCGCGCTTCGACATCCTCTTCGCCGCGGGTGACGGCCTGCTGATCCTGTCCGCCGACGGGCGCGTTTGCGACGAGAACGGCGACGAGGTTGAGGGCCCCTTCCTCGACGCACTCGATCGCGCGTGGTGTCGGGA
This sequence comes from uncultured Luteibacter sp., assembly GCA_913774655.1. Lineage (GTDB taxonomy): Bacteria > Pseudomonadota > Gammaproteobacteria > Xanthomonadales > Rhodanobacteraceae > Luteibacter > Luteibacter sahnii. Next base: position 984 of record CAJYHU010000398.1, read on the forward strand.
CCGCCGGCCGCGTGTCGACGACGGCCTGCCGTTCCATGGCGGCTGGTTCATCTACCTCGCTTACGAGCTGGTCGGGCAGATCGAGCCATCGCTGCGCTTGCCCCCGTCGTCCGGTGCGCTTCCCGTGGCTTTCGCGTTGCGCACGCCAGCGGCCGCCATCGTCGACCACGTCGCCGGTTGCACGACGCTCGTGGCGGAGGAGGGTAGCGAGGCGTGGCTCGACGTTCTCGACGCGGATCTGGCCGTCGCGCCGCACGATCTCGTGCTGCCGCCGCCGCTCGCGGTCGACGAGGACGACCCGGCGCGTTTCCTCGATGGCGTCGCCCGCGTGCATGCGCACCTCCAGGCCGGCGACGTGTTCCAGGTGAATCTCTCGCGCCGCTGGACGGCACATTTCGCCGCCGCACCCGCCCCGGCCGCGCTGATGGATGCTCTGCGCCGGGCGAACCCCTCGCCGTTTGCCGGTCTCCTGCAGCAGCCCGGCTGGGCGGTGGTCAGTTCGTCGCCCGAGCGTCTGGTGGCCTCGCGCGGCGGCCACTTGCAGACCCGGCCGATCGCCGGCACCCGACCGCGCGTGACCGGCGACGACGACGCGGCGCGCATTCGCGAACTCACCGCGCACCCCAAGGAGCGCGCCGAGCACGTGATGCTCATCGACCTGGAACGTAACGATCTCGGTCGCCTCTGCGTACCGGGCAGCGTGAAGGTCGACGAACTCATGGTGGTGGAGAGTTACGCCCACGTGCACCACATCGTGTCGAACGTGGTCGGACGGGCCCGCGACGGCGTGACCCCGGGACAGGTCATCGCGGCGACGTTTCCCGGCGGCACGATCACCGGCTGTCCAAAGGTGCGTTGCATGCAGATCATCGGTGCCATTGAGCAGGCCCCGCGGGGCGCCTATACCGGCGCGTTCGGCTACCTCGATCGTGATGGCGACATGGATCTCAACATCCTGATCCGCACGTTCACCGCGGAGGGCAGCACGGTGTCCTGGCGCGCCGGCGCCGGCATCGTGACCGACTCCGTGGCGGAGAAAGAGCTGGACGAAACCCGGGCCAAGGCGCGTGGCCTCCTGCGCGCGTTCGGCGCGGCATGAGCGCGCGTTTCTCCGTGAATTTCGTCGATGGCGCCGCGGTATCCGCCGCCGATCGCGGCGTCGCCTATGGCGACGGCCTGTTCGAGACGCTGCGTGTCGTCGAAGGGCATATGCCGCTCTGGGACCGGCACATGGCGCGCCTGCGCGCCGGCTGCGAACGCCTGGGCCTACCCTCGCCCGACGCCGATACCTTGCGGGTCGAGATCGGGCGGCTTTGCCATGACCTGCCCGACGCGGTGGTCCGTGTCACCTGGACGCGTGGCGAAGGGGAGCGGGGATAAGCCTTGCCGGCTTCGGCGAAGCCGACACTGGTCGTACAGGCTGCGCCGCTCGCGCTCGATCCCGCGGCCTATCGTAACGGCATCGCGGTGCGGCTCTGCGAGACGCCGCTGGCGCTCCAGCCCGCGCTGGCCGGCATGAAACACCTGAACCGGCTCGAGCAGGTGCTCGCACGTGCCGAATGGGATGGAACGGCCTGGGGCGAAGGCCTGATGTGCTCGACCGCGGGTGACCTGACGTGCGCCACGGCGGCGAACCTCTTCGCGATCTTCGGCGACCGCTGGGCGACGCCGCCAGTCACCGCGTGCGGTGTCGCCGGCGTGGCGAGGGCCGAGGTGCTGGCCTGTCGCGACGTCGCCGTCGAGGTACTTCGGCCCGACGAACTCGTGCGCGCCGATGAGGTCTTCCTCACATCAGCCGTTCGCGGCATTCTCCCAGTCCGTGAGTTCGCCGGCAGGCGATGGGTTCCCGGTCCCGCCGTCCGTGCGTTGCAGGCACACTGGCGCTCCCTGGGCCTGCCTCTGCCCCTGTTCGAAGGATGGTCCAAGTGATGAAGGTGCGTGGCGTCGCCCTGTGGCGAGCGATCCTGTTGGCGGTCGTGGTGGCGTTGATCGCCGCGGGCGCTTGGACCTGGTACGACTGGGCCCGTTTCGCCCGTATGCCGCTGACGATCCCTTCGGGCGTGCAGAGCATCGACGTGGCGCGCGGCACGTCGTTCAAGAACCTCGTACGCGAGTTGCGTGCCCGCGGCGCCACCACGGCCTCCCCGCTCTACTGGCGCGTGCTGGCGACGGAGATGCATGCGGCCGGGCACCTGCACGCCGGCGAATACGCTTTGCGGCCGGGGATGACGCCGCGCGACCTCCTGCGCGACATGGCCCTGGGCAAGGTCGTGCAGCACTACTTCACCATCGTCGAAGGCTGGACGTTCGCCGAGTTCCGCCGCGTGCTCGCCACCGTGCCCACCCTGACGCACGACATGACCGAGGTCGACGACGCCGACCTCATGAAGCGTCTCGGTGCGGAAGGCGACGAGCCCGAGGGCCGCTTCCTCCCGGAGACCTACGCTTACATCAAGGGGGACCCCGAGTCGGCGATCATGAAGCGCGCCCACGACGCGATGACGCGGCTCCTCGACGCGGAATGGCCCAGGCGCGCGCCCGACCTGCCGCTGGCCTCGCCCTACGAGGCGCTGATCCTGGCGTCGATCGTCGAGAAGGAAACGGGCAGGGCGGACGAACGGCCGAGAATCGCCGGCGTCTTCGTCCGTCGCCTGCAGCAACGCATGCTGCTGCAGACCGACCCGAGTGTCATCTACGGGCTGGGTGCGGCTTATGACGGCAACATCCACAAGAGCGACCTGACCACCGACACGCCCTACAATACCTACACCCGGGTGGGGCTGCCGCCGACGCCGATCGCCTTGCCGGGACGGGCCGCCATCCAGGCGGCGCTGCACCCGGAGAGCGGCAAGTCGCTCTATTTCGTGGCCCGCGGCGATGGCAGC
>CAJYHU010000399.1 GCA_913774655.1 uncultured Luteibacter sp.
TGGAACCAGTCGTCGCCCATCCAGCCATCGATCATCGGGTTGACCGGCACGGCGACTTTCAGCGCGGGATGCGGCCGGATCGTGGCGATCATCGCTTCGAACCCGTCGTACGAGATGCCGATGATGCCGACCTTGCCGTTCGACTCGGGCACATGCTTCACGAGCCAGTCGATGGTGTCGTAGATATCGGTCGACTCGTCGATGTCGGTGGGGTTGCCGTGACCTATCGGAGGGCGGTTCATCACGAAATCGCCGCCGGAGCCGTGCTTGCCGCGTATGTCCTGAATGACGCGGATATAGCCGTCCTGCGCGATGAGGTCGGCCGGGTTGTCGTAGCCGCGCAGCATCATGGCCAGATGCGGGCTGTCGTTGCGATGGCCCATGCCGTCCGCGCCATAGGGCGTGCGCGTGAGGAGGATGCCCGTACGATGGGCGTTCCTGGGCACGACGATCACCGTGTGCAGCGTGACCCCGTCGCGCATGGGTATCTCGACCGTGCGGCGGACATAGTCGAAGCCCGCGTCGCTCGCCTGGAACTGCGCGGGGATCTCAGAGGGAAACGCCTGCTGCGGAGCACGATCGTCCGACGCGGCGGACGGCGTGAATACGGCGGCGGCAAGCGCGAACGCGCCAAGCCTGATCAGGCTACGCATCGTCGTCGTCCTTAAGAGGGTCGATGAGGGAATGGCCGCCTCGCGCGTCGCCGCGCCCAGCGCCATGGGGGTCGCATTTTTGGATATGTTTGCAAACGTGTGGCGCACGAGTCCACCGGTAGCCAGTCGTCGTCGGTATCCGCCCGACGGGCGCCTTCAGGGCCGATAACATGGCGTTGGCATGCCATATCGGGAGCGCCGACGTAGACCGGCGGCAGGCGACCGTGCCCGGGCGAGACGACCGGACGCTTCGCGTCGACCTCAGCCGCCGCGCGGGCGGGCACGACATGTCGGTCACCCTGGCCGCGCCACCTGCGCCGGTTCACGGTTATCACGAAGAGGGCGGGGCGGCCACGAGCGATCCGGGTCCGGGCGCGTAGGGCAAACCCGGCTCCCGGACGGCTATACTCCCCTGTCAGCCTCAGAAAGCCGCCACCACGTGACCAGCGAACTCTCTTCCATCATCGATTTCATCCGCTACGGCGCCAGTCGCTTTTCGGCCGCCGGCCTGACCGTCGGGCACAGCCACGACCATCCGAGCGACGAGGCCCCGCACCTGGTGCTGGCGGCGCTGCACCTTCCCCCCGACCTGCCGCCTGCCTACGGTGCCGGCCGCCTCGTGGCGGACGAGAAGGCGCATGTCCTGGGGCTCATCGAGAAACGCATCGCCGAACGCGTGCCGGTGGCCTACCTCGTGGGTGAAACCTGGTTCGCCGGCCTGAAGTTCAAGAGCGACCGTCGCGCCCTCGTGCCGCGCTCGCCCATCGCCGAATTGATCGAGGGCCGCTTCACGCCCTGGCTGGACGATCGGCACGTCGCACGCGCGCTCGACCTGTGCACGGGCTCGGGCTGCATCGGCATCGCCATGGCCGAATACAACCCCGATTGGCAGGTCGACCTGATCGACGTGAGCGACGATGCCTTGTCGCTGGCCAACGAAAACATCGTCTTCCAGCATGTGGAAGATCGCGTCCGGGCGATCCGGTCCGACCTCTTTGACGGCGTCAAGGGCGAGGTCTACGACCTGATCGTGTCCAACCCGCCCTACGTCACCCATGACGAATACGCGGCGATGCCGGCCGAATACAGCCATGAACCGGTCCTCGGCCTGACATCCGGCGATGATGGACTGGATATCACCTTGCGCATCCTCGACGAGGCGGCGGGGCACCTGTCCGACGACGGCCTCCTGATCGTCGAGGTCGGCGACAGCGAGCACGCGCTGGTCAACCTCCTGCCGCGCGTGCCGTTCGTCTGGCTGGAGTTCAAGGTGGGCCAGATGGGCATCTTCGCTCTGGAACGCCGCGACCTCGTGGCCCACGCCGCCGAGATCTCGGCCGTCCGGGCCGCCAGAACCTGATACCCGCTACGGAAGTACCGTGTCCTCCAATACGTTCGGCAAGCTCCTTTCCGTCACCACGTTCGGCGAAAGCCATGGCCCGGCGATCGGGTGCGTGGTGGACGGTTGTCCTCCCGGCCTGGCGCTGAGCGCCGACCTGTTCCGCACCGATCTCGAGCGCCGCGCCACCGGTCGCTCACGGCACACCTCGCAGCGCCGCGAGACCGATGAGATCGAGATCCTCTCGGGTGTCTACGAGGGCGTGACCACGGGCACGCCCATCGCGCTGCTGATCCGCAATACCGACGCCCGCTCAAAGGATTACGGCAACATCCTCGACACGTTCCGCCCGGGCCACGCCGACTACACCTACTGGCAGAAATACGGCATCCGCGATCCGCGCGGTGGCGGCCGCTCGTCGGCGCGCGAGACCACGATGCGCGTGGCCGCCGGCGTGATCGCGAAGCGATGGCTCGCCCAGCGCCATGGCGTGACGGTGCGTGGCCACGTCGCGCAAATCGGCGATCAGGTGCCACGCGGCTTCGACCCCGACGCCGTCGAGGGCAACCCGTTCTTCTGGCCCTGCGCCGAGCAGATCCCTGACCTCGAGGCCTACATGGACGCCCTGCGCAAGTCGGGCGACTCGGTCGGCGCACGCGTCACCGTGCAGGCCGACCATGTGCCGGCGGGGTGGGGCGAGCCGATCTACGGCAAGCTCGATGGCGACATCGCGAGCGCGATGATGTCGATCAACGCGGTCAAGGGCGTCGAGATCGGCGACGGTTTCGCGGCCGTGGCCCAGAAGGGCACGACCCATCGTGACGAGATCACCGCCGGCGGCTTCCTCTCCAACCACGCCGGCGGGATCCTCGGGGGCATCGCGACGGGCCAGCCGGTCGTGGTCTCGGTGGCGTTCAAACCCACCTCGAGCATCCTCGTCCCGGGCCGCAGCATCGACCGCGCCGGCCAGCCAACCGACGTGGTGACCAAGGGTCGTCACGATCCCTGTGTCGGCATCCGTGCCGTGCCCATCGTCGAGGCGATGCTCGCCCTCGTGCTGATGGACCAGGCCCTGCGCCATCGCGCCCAGTGCGGCGACGTGGGCGAGGTGCCGCCGCGCGTTCCCGGTTCCGTACAGGGCTGATCCGATGAGCAAGCCCCGCGTCTGGGTGTCCCGACCGGTCTTTCCCGACATCGTCGACCGTTTGCGCGACGTGTTCGATGTGCACGCGGAGACTGAAGAACGGCGATATTCGTCCGATGAGATCGCCACGCGCCTGGCCGATGCCGACGCGGCCATCGTGGGCCTGGCCGAACGCATCGACGCCGACGCACTGGCCGGCTCCCGGCGATTGCGGTTCGTGGCCAACCTCGGCGTGGGCTACAACAACCTCGACCTCGACGCGCTGACCGCCGCCGGGGTGGGGGCTTCCAACACGCCCGACGTACTTAACGAAACCG
>CAJYHU010000400.1 GCA_913774655.1 uncultured Luteibacter sp.
ACGAGGATTGTGGCCAGATGAGCGCGTGGTATGTCATGAGTGCCCTGGGCTTCTACGCCGTGGACCCGGTCAGCGCGAACTACGTCATCGGCAGCCCGTTGTTCGAGCGCGTGCGGATCGACGTCGGCCAGGGCCGCACGCTGATCGTGGAGGCGTTGGACAACGGTCCCGACCACGTCTACATCCAGTCGGTCACCTGGAACGGCACCCCGTACACTCGTACCTGGCTGCGCCATGCCGACCTCAGCGCGGGCGGTCATCTGGTCTTCCGGATGGGTCCGCGACCCGCGCGGGACTACGGCGCCGCCCGGGCGGACCGTCCGCCGTCATTCGTACCGGAGGCCGGATGATCCGCGTCGGCAAGCACCTTCTCGGGGCGGCGATGGCGCTCGCGCTCGTCGCCCCGGCCTTCGCGAACGCACCCGTCACCGTGCAAGGTGCGCAGTTCATGCGCGATGGCAAGCCTTACCAGATCATCTCCGGTGACCTGCACTTCCAGCGTATCCCGCGTGCCTACTGGGCGGATCGCCTGCGCAAGGCCCACGCGATGGGGCTGAACACGATCACCACCTATGTGTTCTGGAACCTCATCGAGCCGCGGCCCGGCCAGTTCGACCTCAGCGGCGGCAACGACGTGGCGGCGTTCGTGAAAGCGGCGCAGGCCGAGGGGCTGAACGTGATCCTGCGCCCCGGCCCGTATATCTGCGGCGAGTGGGACGCGGGCGGATTTCCCGCCTGGCTTTTCGCCGAACCGGGCATGCGCGTGCGCTCGCGCGACCCGCGTTTCCTGGCCGCCTCGGAACGCTACCTCCAGCGCCTGGGCAAGGCACTGGCGCCGCTCATGGCCAGCCGCGGCGGCCCCATCGTCGCCACCGAGGTGGAGAACGAATACGGGTCATACGGCAACGACGCGACCTATCTCGCCGACGTGCGCGCGATGCTCCAACGCGCCGGACTGGCCGACGACCTGCTGCTGACCTACGACGGGCCGGACATGCTCGCCAACGGCACCCTGCCGGGCGTGACCGCGGTGATCGATTTCGCGCCGGGCGAGGCGACGAAGAGCTTCGCCACCCTCGACCGTTTCCGTCCCGGCACCCCGCGCATGGCGGGTGAGTACTGGGCGGGATGGTTCGACCACTGGGGCGAAACGCACGCCCACACCGATGCGAAACGTGAGGCCGACGAACTGGCCTGGATGTTGGCGCAGGGATACTCGGTCAACATCTACATGGTGCATGGCGGCACCAACGTCGGCTTCATGAACGGCGCCAACTTCCAGGGGAATCCCTCGGACCATTACGCACCGACCACCACCAGCTACGACTACGACGCCGCCCTGGACGAGTCCGGGCGCCCCACCGCGAAATACGCCCTGTTCCGCGATGCGATCGCGCGTGCCACCGGCCATGCGCCGGCCGCGGTCCCGGCGTCGCCACCGGTGCGTACCCTGCCCGCCTTCGCCCTCCGCGACGCCGCGTCGTTATGGGACAACCTGCCCGCGCCGCAGGTGTCCGACATGCCTGGGCCCATGGAGGCCTATGGCCAGGCGTATGGGTACATCCTCTACCGCACCACCGTGCGGGGGCCTTTCCGGGGCGCGCTCTATCTCGGCGACGTGCGCGATTACGCGGTGGTGTACGTCGACCGCAAGGCCAGCGGCACGGCCGATCGCCGGCTGAAGCAGGTGTCGATCGACGTCGACCTTCCCCCCGGCGACCACACGCTCGACGTGCTGGTGGAGAACACGGGGCGAGTGAACTACGGTCCGCACCTGGACGACGGCCGCGCCGGCCTGGTCGACCCGGTGATGCTCGGCGGCGACATCCTGCATGGCTGGCAGGTGTTCCCCCTGCCCATGACCTCGCCCGAGGCGATCCGGGGCTGGACAACGGCCCACGTCGAGGGCCCGGCCTTCCATCGCGGCACCGTGACGGTGGATGCCCCCGGCGACACCTTCCTCGACACCCGCGCCCTCGGCAAGGGCTTCGTCTGGCTCAACCAAACGAACCTCGGCCGCACCTGGTCGATCGGCCCGCAGCACGATCTCTACGCCCCCGCGCCGTGGTTCCACCGCGGCCAGAACACGGTAGTGGCCTTCGATCTCGACACACGCGATGCACCCGTGCTGCGTGGCGTCGATCGTCGTCTCTGGGCCGATCCGCCGGCACGCCCCTGATACCGTCCAAGGAGTCTTCTCCCGATGCCCACGCACGCCCCGTTCCGTCGCCTCAAGACCGTGCTCGCCAGCGCGCTCCTCGTCGCGCTTCCCACGCTCGCCCACGCCGAGTCGTTCGCGGACGTGAAGCCGTCGCCACAACAGGTGGCCTGGCAGGATCTCGAGTTCGGCGTGATCGTGCATTTCGGCACCAACACGTTTCTCGACCGCGAATGGGGCGACGGCACGGCGGCACCGTCGGTATTCAACCCGGACAAGGTCGATCCCGACCAGTGGGCCCGCGCGGTCAAGGCGGCCGGCGTGCGTTACATGGTGCTGGTGGCCAAGCACCACGATGGCTTCGCTCTTTGGCCGACCGAGCAGACCGACTATTCGGTGAAGGCCAGCCCGTGGAAAGGCGGCAAGGGCGACCTGGTCCGCATGGCGTCCGACGCGGCGAAGAAGAACGGGCTGGGGTTCGGCATCTACCTGTCGCCATGGGATCGCCACGATCCGCGCTACAAGGACGCCGCGGCCTACGACAGGTATTACCTGGCGCAGATGGAAGAGCTGGTGCAGCACTATGGTCCGCTCACCGAATGGTGGCTCGACGGTGCCGGCAGCGCGGGCCACGTCTATGACTTCCTCAAGTACATCGAAACGCTGCGCACCTACCAGCCGAACACCATGGTCTTCGCCGACGTGGCGCTGTTCGATTACGGCGACATCCGATGGGTCGGCAACGAGCAAGGCGTGGTGGAAGGCGAAAACTGGAACGTGATCGACCGCCACGGCCAGCTGCGTTGGCGTCCCCTGGAAGTCGATACCCCGTTGCACAAGGGGCACTGGTTCTTCAGTTCGAAACCGGATTTCGCCCGTTCGCTGAAGACGGTGGACGAACTGATGGACAACTGGGAAAGCAGTGTCGGCCATGGCGGCCAGCTGATGCTGGGCGTCGCCCCGGATACGCACGGGCTGATACCGGCCGCTGACGTGCGCCGCCTCGCGGAGCTGGGCCAGGCGCTGAAGGCGCGTTACGGCAACGACGCCAACCTCGCCGCCCGACACGCGCCCACGGACGAAAACACGGCCGCGGCGCTGGACGACGATCCCTCCACCTTCTGGTCAGCCCCCGAGGGCTCGGCGCATGCCACGCTGGAGGTCGACCTGGGACGGGACGTCACCTTCAACACCGCGATGAGCATGGAACGCCTGGACGACGGCCAGAACGTGCGCGGCTACGCCGTGCAGGTGTGGGACGGACAGGGCTGGAAGACCGTGGCGCAGGCGCAAGCCATCGGCCACATGAAAATCGACCACTTCGCCGCGGTGACCGCGAGGAAAGTGCGCCTCGACATCCTGTCCGCCGTGGGTACCGCCCGCATCCGCGAATTCAAGCTGTTCGACGTCAAACCCTGAGCTCAGGCGCCCGCCCCGCGGGCGCCCCCGCTTGACTAGCAGGGGACGGGAGCCGATCGCATCGGCGATCCGGGGACAGCTGGCCTGGTGCGAGCGAGGGCATCGCTCACCCGATACCACCGCCCTTACCCGACCAAAACCGCTCCGGCGTGCCGGAGCGGTCGACGATGACCTCAACGCACCGCGTTGGGCAGTTCGTCCCATACCTTCGGATCTTCCGCGCCGAGTACCCAGGCGCAGAAACCCTGCAAGTCATACTGGCGGACCAGCGCATAGCGATCGCGGAACGAGCGCGCGTCGGGCAGGAAGACCCACTCGCGCATCTGGTCGCGGTAGAAGTAGAACCACGACTCGTGCTCGACCGGGTCCCACTGCATCGTCACGTTGAACTGCTTGGCCAGCGGGAACGACTCATCGGCGTCGATGTAGTTCGCCGCGATGTTCGAATCTTCCTTGCCGTCCGGCTTGACCGGATTGCCGGCATACCAGTGGTAGCCATACAGGCCGATGCCCAGCGAAAGCTTGTCCTTGGGCACGACCTTGAGCGCGTACTGGAGGTTCTCCATCACCCACGGCATGCCCGCGACCGGGCCCGGCGTGGTCCAGCGGGTGTGCTGGTCGTACGTCATCAGGCAAACGATATCCAGGACCTTGGCCAGTTCCTTGAGATCGTAGGCGCCGCGCCAGTATTCCCACAGCCACTTGCTGAACGGGCCCTCGCCCGCGTGACCCGGGGCGTTCGGCACCACGGCCATCGACAGCTGCAACCCGTGCTTGTGCAACGCCTCGTACGTCTGCTTCGTCAACAGGGTGAGCGCGTCACGGTCGGTCCAGGCGATGTTCTCGAAATCGAACTGGAAACCCACGTAACCGTGTAGTTTCGCCTGTTCGATGAGGCTTTCGATCATCGCCTTCTTGGCCGTCTCGTTGCCCAGCAGCGCGTGGAACTTCGCCCGATCGCCGTTGGCCGAGATGATCGGCATGATCGGCAGGCGGTGCGTCTTCGCCAGGTCCACGACGTACTCATTGGGACCACCCGAGACCAGACCGTTCTCGTCGACGCCGTACCAGGTCGGCACCAGCAGGTCGATCTTGTCGACGTGCGCCTCCAGGGACGCGACCGACTTCGGCGTATTGATCATGTAGAACAACGCCACCGGTGCCTTCGCCATCGCGGCGAACGGCATCCAGAGCAGGCAGGCGGCAAGGGTGAACAACCAACGTTTCATGGGGAAGCCTTGATCGGGTTCGCCAGCGTGATGCGATAGACATACGCATCGGTGCCGACGGGGTGGGAAGGAAGACGCAGGTGCAGGCCCTTGGCGTCCTGCGTGAAGGCGATGGTGCTGCCGTCGGCGACGAGCTCGACCCGCGCGACCTTGTCGGAGGGCTGGATCGAATGCACGGTCACCGCGTTGCCGGCGGGCCAACCCAGCTCGATCGCGTAGAGCTTGCCGTTACCCGTGGTGAAGCGGAAATCGCGCGCGGTATACGGCTTGGTCTTGGTGTCCTGGAAGGTGCCGCCCACCACCTCGGTCGGCCCCTCGCCATACACGCGCCACGGCGTGCTGCCGTAGATGGCCTCGCCGTTGACCTTCAGCCAGCGGCCGATACTGCGCAAGGTGTCCTGCGCCGCATCGGGAATGGTGCCGTCGGCGCGAGGCCCCACGTTGAGCATGAGGTTGCCGTTCTTGCTGACCACGTCGACCAGCAGGTGGATGATGAACGTGGGCGACTTGTAGGTGTCGTGCTCGATGTAGCCCCACGAATCGCTGCTGATCGAGGTGTCGGTCTGCCAATGCGTAGGATGGATGCCCGTCAGCTGGCCGCGTTCGATGTCGAGCGTGCCCGCGCCCTCGGGGAAGTCACCCAGCTTGTAGTTCACCACGACGCCGTCGCGCTTCGCGCCGTCGTTGTAGTAGTACGCGAGCAGGCGCGGCAAGGTATTGCGGAAGGTAGGATGGCCGATCCACCAGTCGAAATAGATCAGGTCGGGATGGTAATCGTCGATGAGTTCGGCGGTACGGGCGAGCCAGTCGTCGAGCCAGGCCTGCGAGACGTAGGTCCAGTCGTCGGCGAGGTTCTCGTCTTTCTTGCTCAGGTGGGCGACGGCCGGCCCGTAGAGTTCGGCGTTGGCCGGGTCGTTCACGTCGGAGTCGAACGTGCGGCCGCCGTCGAAGAACCAGTCGTGCTCGGCGCGATGGGACGACACGCCAAAACGCAGTCCCTGGGCACGAATGGCCTTGGCCAGCTCGCCGATGACGTCGCGCCGGGGCCCCCTCTTCACGGCGGTCCAGTCGGACAGCTTCGAGTCGTACATCGCGAAGCCGTCGTGGTGTTCGGCCACCGGGACCACGTACCGGGCGCCCGCCTCGCGGAACAGCGTGGCCCACGCGTCGGGATCGAAGCGCTCGGCCTTGAACATCGGCACGAAATCCTTGTAGCCGAAGCGCGACTGCGGGCCGTAGGTGGCCACGTGGTGCGCGAATTCCTTGGTGCCTTTGAGGTACATGTTGCGCGAATACCATTCGCTGCCGAAGGCCGGCACCGCGTAGACACCCCAGTGCACGAAGATGCCGAACTTGGCGTCGTCGTACCACGCCGGCGAACGGTATCCCTGCAGCGAGGCCCAGTCGGCACGGAACGGACCGGCGGCGATGCCCTCGGCCACTTTCGCCAGCAACGCCTGGCGCTCGGGCGCGAACTTGGCGGCGGCTTTTTGCCAGGCCATGTCCTGCGCCTCGGGCGTGGACGGTGCGGTGGCGGCCTGGACCGCGCCGCCGAAGAGTACTCCCGCCATCAGGCAAGCCCATCGTACGCGCCGCATGGGGATCTCTCCTTCCGAAACATCGTGAACGCCGGAGCATGGCAGCGGAACGGTTCCCTGTCATGCCCAGGCGGTAAATTCGTCGCGAAAAAAAGACCGGCGGGGCCCAGGGATGAAGCCCCGCCGGGTTCGCACTAAAGCTTGAAGTTCAGGGTCACCGAATACGTGCGACCGTTCTTGTATTCGCCGATCGGCGCGTACTTGATGTCGGCGTACTGGT
>CAJYHU010000401.1 GCA_913774655.1 uncultured Luteibacter sp.
CCCGCCTCGGTTTCCGTATCGAGCACCTGCGCTTCGGCGATGTCGACAATCTCTGGGCCACGCACGGAGACCGGAGCCCGGTACTGGCGTTCCTCGGTCATACCGACGTGGTGCCGAGCGGGCCGGAAGACCGCTGGACGTCGCCGCCCTTCGAGCCGACGCAGCGCGAGGGCCTGCTCTACGGCCGCGGCGCCGCCGACATGAAGGGCTCGGTCGCGGCCATGGTGGTGGCGCTGGAGCGGTTCGTCGGTGCGCATCCCTCGCATCCGGGCACCGTCGGCCTGCTGTTGACCAGCGACGAAGAAGGCGTGGCGCTGCATGGCGTGCGCGAGGTGGTGGAGCACTTCACCCGGCGCGGTGAGCGCATCGATTACTGCGTGGTGGGTGAGCCCTCCGCCAAGGCCCGCCTGGGTGATCTCATCAGGGTGGGGCGGCGTGGGTCGTTGTCCGGCACGCTGACCGTTCGGGGCGTGCAGGGCCATGTCGCCTATCCTGAAAAAGCCACCAATCCCATCCACGTGTTCGCGCCCGCGCTTGCCGCGCTGGCGGCGGAGCCCTGGGACGCGGGCAACGCGGATTTTCCGCCCACGTCGTTCCAGGTGTCCAACCTCAACGCGGGTACCGGTGCGAACAACGTCATCCCGGGCGAACTGGTGGCGCTGATCAATTTTCGCTTCTCCACCGCGAGTACGGCCGAGGACTTGCAGGCGCGTACCGAAACGATACTGCGCGCCCATGGCGTGGACTTCGCCATCGACTGGCATCTGTCGGGGCATCCCTTCCTCGCCCCGCCGGGCGGCCGCCTGCGCGAGGTGGTGTCCGGCGTGTGCCGCGACCTGTGTGGCATCGATCCGGAGCAGAGCACGGGCGGCGGCACCAGTGACGGCCGGTTCATCGCCCCGATGGGTGCCGAGGTGATCGAACTGGGGCCGGTCAACGCCACCATCCACAAGGTGGACGAGTGCGTATCCCTGGCGGATCTGGAGGCCTTGCCGGCGCTTTATGAAGCGATCTGCCAGCGTATCCTGACCTGACGTCGCTTCAGACGCCCACGGCAACATGCGGCCGCGCCCGCATGATCGCTGGCGCCATCGATGGGAACCTTTCCGGCCCTTACCCGCCGGACTCCTCATGCGAAAGCCCCTTCTCGCCCTCATCGCGCTCGGTAGCGTGTCGCTAGGCGTCGCGCACGCCGCCTCCCTCGACGACACCCGCATCCCTTCGGTCGTCGTCATCAGCGTCGACGACACGGACGAACCGGCCGGCTTTTCGCGTCTCATCGATGGCTTGCTCGCCGAAGGACGGCGCGTGGCGCTGAGCGGCACGCTGGCATCGCTCAAGCGCCTGCGACCGTCGTTCGCTTACGTGTGGCCGTCCACCAACACGGTGGTGCTCGACCCGGCCGCAGGGCTGGGCATCTTCGGCTTCGACGCCGCGGATGACGCGTCGCGCGATCGCGTGCTGTCGCTGTGGCCGTGGGAAGACGATCCCTTGGCGGCCGCATTCTCGCGCGTGCCACGGGCCGCGTCGGATTCGGTGTCGAGGCACGTCAAGTTCGACGTGCTGGCCACTTCCCCCGCAGCGGTCTGCCAGAGCTTCGGCCGGGAGATGACCACGGCCATGTTCAAGGACGTCACGCCGACGTCCGACCAGCGGGCGGCGTTTCGTAAGGAACTGCGTCGCTGGTGCCAGCACGGTCATCTTTCTGTCCACCTGGCGGAACCGGCCCCACTGCAGATCGACACGTTTGCCACGTCGGATCAGGCACGGCTCACGCTAGCCTCCGAATGGGCGTTGATCCGTTCCGACGATGTCGCCACCGGCACGAGGTATTTTTTCTGGAACAAGACGCTGGGTGACGGTGCCGGCAACGGGTTTACCCTCGGCCGCGACCATGAGGGACGGACGGACGGCGAAGGCGGTTTCGAGGATGTGATCGACGTGGCCATCCACTCGGGCTGGGGCGACGTCTATCCGGGTGACGACACGTTCGCCTGGCCGACCGCCTCGACGTTTCCGTTGGTCGGAAACGTTCGCCTGTTTCGCTGTGACGGACCGGACGACAGCCGACCGTCGGATTGTCCGGTCGCACCGATGGTGAGAAAGCTCTATCCCACCGATTCGGTCGACGGTTCGGTAAACCGGGCCTCTGGCGAATCTTTCGCATTCGGCGGCGAGGCCGCGGTGGTGGGTTCCGCGGTGAAGGACGGCCTCGGCGTATCGGTGAACTTCGGCCTGGCGACGATCCTGGGCACATCCACCGTGTCGCATTCGGACATGACCATGACGAGCATCCGCAGCAACGCGGACCGCATCTTCTCCCGCAGCACCTGGTGGCGGCCGGATGTGCTGGCGATGGTCGAGTGGATTCGGGCACGCCGGCACGAGGGCAGCCTTGCCAAGGCATCGCCGCTGGCCGGCACGGTAAATCCACGTTACGAAATACTCTGGGAACTTCCCGCCAACGGCAACGGGGGGCGTACGCTGCCTTACCACGTCTTTTACGAGTTGGGCGTCAACGCGTGCACGCAAGGCTGCGTGTGCCGGCTCGCCGGAAAGCCGCGCGTGGGGTGGGTCGACCATGTGCTGGTGCACATCCCGGCGGATTGAGCGTATCGCTCAGCGCTTCTTCGGAAACACCGCGACCATCCCGGCGTACGGTTTGGTCATGAACGCGGGGGCGCCAGCATAGCCCGCCGTCGGGGTGAACGTCTGCGAGATGGTACCGTCGAGGAACAACGCATCGCGGCAACCAAGACGGTCACGGAACAAGCGGGCGAACGTGTGGAAGTTCACCGGTGCACGGCTCACCGCGAACACCACCTCGTGGGGC
>CAJYHU010000402.1 GCA_913774655.1 uncultured Luteibacter sp.
TCGGCCTGCTCGGCCCCAACGGCGCGGGCAAGTCCACGATGGTCAAGGCGCTCGTCGGCGAGCTGGCGCCGCTGGCCGGCGAGCGCGGCATGCACAAGGACACGAAGATCGGCTACTTCGCCCAGCACACGGTCGAAAGCCTGATCGAGGGTGCCAGCCCATTCGATCATCTCCAGCAGAAGGCGCCCAACGCCGGCGCGCAGGTCCTGCGCGACTATCTCGGTACCTGGAATTTTCCGGGCGATCGGGCTTTCGAACCCGTCGACGCGTTCTCCGGCGGCGAGCGGGCCCGTCTCGCGCTGGCCCTGATCGCCTGGGACAAGCCCAACCTGCTGCTGCTGGACGAACCCACCAACCACCTCGACCTCGACATGCGCGAAGCGCTGGCCGACGCGCTCGCCGCCTTCGATGGCGCCCTCGTGCTGGTGTCGCATGACCGACATCTGCTCGGCATGGTCTGCGATGAGTTCTGGCGCGTCGCCGACGGCTCGGTCGAGCCTTTCGATGGCGACCTCGACGACTACGCGAAGTGGCTGCGTTCCCGCGCCACCACGCGCAAGACCGCGGCCGTGGCCTCGGCGGCGGCGGAAGCGCCCATCCAGGCGTCCGCGAAAGAAAAGCGCAAGCTCAGCGCCGAAGAACGCGAGAAAGAAAAGCCGCTGCGGGCGCGGGTCAAGAAGATCGAGTCCCTCATTGAAGGCATGGACAAGGAACTCACGACGATCGAGGCGAAACTCGCGGACCCCGCGGTCTACGACGGCCCGACAGCGGAGTTGATGAAGCTCGGCCAGCGCCAGGCCGAGCTTCGCGGCGAAAAGGACACCCTCGAACGCGAGTGGATGGATATCCTCGAGAAGATCGAGGCCTGACGATGGCCCGCGTGTTGAACGTCTTGCTGCCGGGCCGCGAAAAACTCGCCTTCGTCGCGGATTTCGCGGCGTGGCTGGCGCGGGGCACGGCCTTGCCCGAACGTACGCCGGGCTATCTCAGCGCGTTGGCGGAGCAGTTCCGCTGGCCCGGCGGCCCGCTGCCGGCGGCCGCGCTCATCCGCCAGGCGGTGGCCGGCGATGCCGGCGATGCGCGCTGGCTGTGTGCCGATCCGGCCTGGGTGCAGGCCGAACTGAACGGCGCGCGACTGCTCGGCTGCGGCAACCTCGCCGTGAGCCCCACCGACGCCGTCGCGATGGTGCAGGCGCTGCGCGAGACGTTCGCCGAGCATGGCATGAACCTGCATGTGGGCGATCCGCAGCACTGGCAGTTGAGCGTGCCCGTCGATCTGCCGTTGCCCGCGTTTCCGGAGCCGGAAGACGCGCTGGGCGCCGATTTCTTCACGCAGTTGCCGCAAGGCGAAGAGGGGCGTCGCTGGCGCGCCTTGCTTAACGAGGCCCAGGTGGTGTTACACCACCTGCCCGAGAACGCCGCGCGCGTGCGCGACGGCCTGCCGCCCGTGAACAGCGTGTGGCTGTGGGGCGCGGGCACCTTGCCGGCCTGGGTGGAATGCGGCCAAGGGCGCATCTACAGCGACGATCTGCTGGTCTGGGCGTTGGGCCAGAAGGCCAACGTCGACGTGCAGTCGCGCTCGGTTTTTTCGGCACGCGCCCGTGTCGGCGACGAACCCGTGGCCTTCACCCTGCTCGATCTCCAGGACGTGCAGCCGTCGCTTTTCGACCGGTCCTGGTGGCCTTTGCTACGCGAGCGCCTGGACGCCGGCCACGAGCTTCGCCTGTCGTTCGCCGACGGCCATCGTGTCGTGCTGCGCAAGCGTCACCGCCTGCGTTTCTGGCGCACGCCGTGACGACAAAGGTGTGGCGCCGTCGCGCCGTCGGCGAGGCGCCGCGCGGCTGGCCTGCGCATGTGCACGCCGTGGTGCAGCGGCTGTACGCCGCGCGTGGCGTCAGCACGCCCGACGGGGCGGAGCACAAGCTGGCGCGGATGCTCGCACCGACGCTCCTGGGTGGCATGGATCGCGCCGTGGCCTTGCTGAGGCAGGCGATCGACGAGGACTGGCGCATCATCGTCGCCGGCGACTACGACTGCGACGGTGCCACCGGCACCGCGGTGGCCGTGCGCGGGCTGCGCCTGCTCGGCGCGAAACACGTCGGTCACGTGGTGCCGAACCGCTTCGTGCACGGTTACGGCCTCGGCGAAGCGCTGGTTGCGTCGCTCGAGCCGGCCCCCGACCTCATCGTCACCGTCGACAATGGCGTGGCGAGCGTGGCTGGCGTGGCGGCCGCGCACGCGCGCGGCATCCGTGTACTGGTCACCGACCATCACCTCCCTGGCGACGTCCTGCCCGACGCCGACGCCATGGTGAACCCCAACCTCTCCGGCGACGGCTTCCCCAGCAAGGCGCTGTCGGGCGTCGGCGTGATGTTCTACCTCCTGCTCGGCCTGCGCGCGGCGATGCGCGATGCCGGGCGTTTCCCCGGGGAGGTGCCCGACCTCGGCGTCCTGTTGGATCTCGTCGCCCTGGGCACGGTCGCCGACCTCGTGCCGCTGGATTTCAACAACCGGGTGCTCGTCGAAGCGGGTCTGAGGCGCATGCGCGCCGGCCGCGCCTGTCCCGGCATCGCCGCCTTGATCGACGTGAGTAACCGGTCGGTCGCGAGCGTGGCCGCCACCGACCTTGCGTTCGCCGTGGGGCCGCGACTCAACGCCGCCGGTCGCCTGGAGGACATGTCGCTCGGCGTGGCCTGCCTGTTGACCGACGAGGTCGCCATCGCCCGCCGGTACGCGGAGCAGCTCTCGGCGATCAACCAGGAGCGTCGCGAGGTCCAGGCCGGCATGGTCGACGAGGCCGAACGCATGGTGGCCGGCATGTCGCACGTGGATGCCGTCGGCGTCGCGTTGTTCGATCCGGGCTGGCACGCCGGGGTGGTGGGCCTGGTGGCCTCCAAGCTCAAGGAAAAGCTGCACCGGCCCGTGCTCGCGTTCGCGCCCGCCGGCGACGACAGCGACGAGCTGCGCGGGTCGGCGCGTTCGATTCCCGGCTTCCACATCCGCGACGCGCTCGCCGAGATCGACGCGCGCCATCCCGGTTTGGTGCTGCGCTTCGGAGGCCACGCGATGGCCGCCGGCCTCAGTCTGAAAACGGTCGATTTCGGTCGCTTCGCCGCGGCGTTCGACGCCGTGGCCCGCACGCATCTCGACGACGACCGCCTGCAGGCGTCGATCCATACCGACGGCGAACTGGACTACCGCGACCACACCCTCGACCTGGCTCGACAGCTCCGCCACGCGGGACCGTGGGGGCAGGGCTTTCCGCCGCCGCTCTTCGAGAACGTGTTCGAGTGCGCTTCGTGGAAACCGATGGGCTCTCGCCACCTGCGCCTTCAACTGCGCCATACCCAGGGCGGTGCGCCGCTGGATGCCGTGATGTTCGGTGTTTACGACGGCACGCCCCCGCCGTCGCGGTTGCGCGCCGCCTACGAGTTGGCGGTTAACGACTGGCAGGGACGTGAAAGCGTGCGCTTGCTGCTAGATCGGAAGA
>CAJYHU010000403.1 GCA_913774655.1 uncultured Luteibacter sp.
CTGGCCGAGGGCAAGCCCACCCTGCCCCTGATCTATGCGATGCAGTCGGCCGACGCCGAGCAACTGGCGTCGTTGCGCCACGCCATCGAACACGGCGGCCTGGATTCGCTGGACCGGATCGTCGCCTCGATCCGCGATTCGGGCGCGCTGGAGCGCACCCACGCCAAGGCCACGGCCCACGCGGTGGCGGCGCGCGACGCGCTGGCGGCGCTGGCGCCGTCGACGCATCGCGACGCGTTGCTGGCGCTGGCCGATTACGCTGTGGAGCGGCGGTTCTAGCGCACCGCTTCGTCGGCGTCGCCGGCAGGCCAGCGCCTACAGGGGGCTGCCCGCGCCGGCTCAGCCCTTGGCCGCGAATGCCTCGTTCAGCCACGCGCGCATCGACGCATAGGCGCGCTTGGCCACCTTGCCGTCGTAGCGGCAATTACCGGTGGGCGTGGTGGCCTCCTTCTCGGTGAAGCAATGCACCGCGCCACCGAAATCGACCGACGCCCAATCGGCTTTCGCGCCGTCCATCTCCTTCTCGAACGCCTCGCGCTGCGCGGGCGGCACGTTCTGGTCGTCAGCGCCGTTGAGCGCCAGCACGCGGGCGTGGATCGTGACCGGCAGCCGGGAGTCGTCCGCCAGCAGTCCGTGGAAGCTCACCACCGCCGCCACGTCGGCGCCGGCGCGGGCGAGGTCGAGCACGCTGGAGCCGCCGAAGCAGAAGCCGATCGCGGCCAGTCGGGCCGGATCGATCGGCGCCGTCTTTTCCTGGGCCTTCAGCTCCGCCAGTGCGCGGCTGACCCGGTCGCGCATCAGCTGGCGATCGCCGTAGAGCGGCTTGACCGCCGCCATGGCGGCGTTTTCGTTGGTCGGGCGAATGGTCTCGCCGTACATGTCGGTGAGCAGGATCACGTAATCCTTGCCCGCGATCTCCTTGGCCTTGGCCACGGCCATGTCGTTCACGCCGAACCAGTTCGGCACCATCACCAGGCCCGGCCGCCGGGCGGTAACCGCGTCGTCGTAGACGAGGAAACTCTTGAACGTGACCCCCTTGTCGGTCCACTGGACCGGCTTGGCGACCATGGCGGCCTGCGTAGCGCCAGCGAAACCGAACACGAGCAGGAACAGGGCAAGCAACGGACGGCGCATCGGAGTGACTCCCTGGGACGATGCGCAGAGCATAGGTGCGACGGGGCGGTTCCGATAGACGAAACGCCCCATCGCTTGCCACGACCCGCTCAGCCGCCGGCAGCGTGCCGCATCAGTTGCCGTTTGAGCGGCGCGAGGCCGTCGAGCAGGCGAATGCCCAGGCCGCGCACGGCCACCAGCGGGGGCGCCTGCCACGCGTAGACCCGGCCGAGCGCATCGAACGACCAGGCGTCGAGCCCGTCGGCACTGCGCCGGCGACGCGCGTAGCGACGCAGCACGTGCGGCGCGGCGATGTCGCGGCCCGCCTCACGGGCGGCCACGAGCGTGTCGCGCAACTCGGCGACGTCGCGCAGGCCGAGGTTCACGCCCTGGCCGGCCAGCGGGTGCACCGTGTGCGCGGCGTCGCCCAGCAACACGATGCGTCCGGACTGGTAGCGGTCGGCCAGCTTCAGGCGCAGCGGAAAGCTGACACGCCGGGTCACGGCCCCGATCGGACCGAGCCGGAAGTCGCTGGCGACACCGAGCGCGTCGCGAAAGGCGTCGTCGTCGAGGGCCAATACGCGCTCGGCCTCGGCGTCGGGCAACGACCACACGATGGAGCAGCGCCCGTCGCTCAGCGGCAGCAGCGCCAGGGGCCCGGTGGGCAGGAAACGCTGCCAGGCCGTGCGCCGGTGCGGCAGCGTAGTTTCCACGTGGGCGACGACGCCGCGCTGGCCGTAATCGCGACCGTGGGTACCGATGCCGGCCAGCGCCCGCAACGGCGAATCGACCCCGTCGGCGGCGACCACCAGCCGGGCCGACAGGGCCTGCCCGTCGGCCAGCGCGAGACGGGCGTGATCGTCGTGCGTCTCGCAGCCCACGACCTCACCCGGCACCACCCGGCGCACACCGGCGGCGTCAAGCGCCTGCCAGAGGGTGGCTTGCACGAGGTGGTTCTCGACGATGTAGCCGAGCACGTCGCGGCCTTCGTCGGCCGCGTCGAAATGGATCGTGGCGCCGTTTTCGGCATCCCACACCACCATGCGCTCGTACGCGGAGGCCCGCGCGTCGCGGATGCGCGACCAGACGCCCATGGCCTCGAGCAGGCGGATGGACGACGGCGCAAGGCCGACAACGCGCAGGTCGATGTCGTCCGCCGCCGACCAGGACGCGGGGGGACGCGTGTCCACGAGGGCGACGTCGAAGCCGTCGCGCGCCAGGGCGAGCGCGGCGGTGGCGCCGGCCATGCCGCCGCCGACGACCGCGACATCGAGCAGGCCGCCGCGGCGGCGCGGTATCTCATGCCAGGACGTGGTCATGGCGTTGTCTCCCGAACGGCAAGGGGGGCATGCGCACGAAATCCCATGCCGCGGCGACTGAGGGCATGGCGCAGGGGCGGCACGCGATCGAGGGTCAGCATCGCCAGCGAGCGCAGCGGAGCGAGCAGGGGTTGTTCCAGGCAAGCCAGGCGCACGAGTGCATGGCTCATGGCCATGGTGCCTTCGCGATCGGGCGCGCGCCGACGGGCGTATTCCCGCAGCAGCGCGGCATCGCCCGGATCGGTAGCCCCGGTCACCAGCTCGGCGAGGGTGAGGGCATCGCGCAGGCCGAGGTTGAAGCCCTGGGCGCCGATGGGATGGACGGTCTGCGCGGCGTTGCCGACCA
>CAJYHU010000404.1 GCA_913774655.1 uncultured Luteibacter sp.
ACCAAGGGGCCATCCGGCCCCTTGTCGCATCAGGGGAACCACGTGATGGTCGGTACGAGGAGAGGATGGACGCGACGCGCGGCGACGATGGACGGGACGCCATCGGGTGCCGGCTCGCCACCGTGCCGCCGGCTGGCCGTCCGGCCTAGGCCGCTCTGCCGAGCCCGGACCCGGACGGCGACGTCGGAGCGCGCGCGATGAGCCACGAACGCATGCCTTACGACGCGACCCTCGACCTCACCGTGCATGGCCGCTTCCGGCGCACCGCGAAGGCGTTCGCCGATCGCACCGCGATCGCTTCGGACGCCGGTACCCTCACCTACGCGCAACTGGACACGCGTAGCGACGCGCTCGCGGCCGAGCTTCTCGCCCGAGGCGTTGCGCCCGACAGCTACGTGGGCCTGGCGATGGACCGCTCGCCCGACGCGATCGTCGCCATCTTCGCCATCCTCAAGGCCGGGGCCGCCTACCTGCCGGTCGACACGCGCTGGCCCGACGAACGGTTGGCGTTCGTGCTGGATGACGCGCGGGTGAACGCGGTGCTGTGCAACGAGCCGTCCGGCCTGACTGGGCGGGTACCCCTCGCGCGACGCACGGTGATCGCGGCCGACGTCTCGACACGGCCTGGCCCCTCGTCGTCCACATGGCGTCCCGATCACCATAACGGTGAAACGGTGGCCTATGCCATGTTCACCTCGGGTTCCACGGGACAGCCAAAGGGTGTCGAAATCCGGCACGCATCGATCCTGCGCCTGGTGCTCCGCTCCGACTTCATCGATTTCGACGCCCCGCGCTTCCTCCATGCCGCGCCGTTGGGCTTCGATGCGTCGACACTGGAAATCTTCGCGCCGCTGCTCAACGGCGGCGCGTGCGTGATACACGATGCCTGCGTGCCCACGGGCGCCAGCATCGCCGATGCCGTCCGTCGGCATGGTGCCGATCACGCGTGGCTCACCGCCGCCTTGTTCAACGCCATCGTCGACGACGACCCGCGACACCTCGCCAGTCTGCGCTGTGTGCTGACCGGTGGCGAGGCGTTGTCGGTACCCCACGTGCGCAAGGCGCTGGCCGCCCTTCCCGACACCACGCTCGTCAACGGCTACGGCCCGACGGAATGCACCACGTTCGCCACCACCTACACGATCCCTCGCGACCTGCCGGCCGATGCCGCCACCGTGCCCATCGGCACGGCCATCGGGGAGACATCGCTGTACGTCATCGACGGTGAGCTTTACGTCGGCGGCACGGGCATCGCAAAGGGATACCTCAACCGGCCGGAGCTCACGGCCGAGCGGTTCATCGCGTCGGCACACGGCAGGCTCTATCGCACCGGGGACCTCGTGCGGCAACGCGACGACGGCGCCTTCGAATTCATCGGACGTCGGGACGGCCAGGTGAAGATCCGCGGGCACCGAATCGAAACCGGCGAGATCGAAGTGGCGTTGCGTGCCCTGCCTGGCGTCGCCGATGCCGCCGTAGCGGCCCGTGACGGATACCTTGGCGAGAAACGCCTCGTCGCGTGGTACGTCGCGCGTGACGCATCGCTCGATGCCCGGGGCCTGCGCGAACGGCTTGCGGCACGGCTGCCCGATTACATGCTTCCCACGGCGTGGATGCGGCTGGATACCATGCCGATCAATGCCAACGGCAAGCTCGACCGGCACGCGCTGCCGAACCCGGGCGCGGAAAGGCCGGCACTGGCCGAGCCCTACAGCGCCCCGCAAAGCGCGACCGAAGCCCGGCTCTGCGCGATCTTCGCCGATACGCTGGGACTGGCACCGGTGGGCCGCGACGACAACTTCTTCGACCTGGGCGGCAGTTCGCTGCTGGCCACCAAGGCCATGGGACGCATACACGCGGACCTGTCCCGCACGCCGACGCTGGTCGGGTTTTTCGACCGGCCGACGCCCGCGGCGCTGGCGGCGCTCGTCGAGGGCCACGAGGCGCCGACACTGGCCGGGCGCCTCACCGAATGCGAAGCCGCCGTGGGCGAATCGGTCGCCATCGTCGCGATGGCGGGTCGCTTCCCCGGCGCCGCCGACGTGGAAACGTTCTGGGAGAACCTCTGCGCGGGTCGCGAGTCGATCCGCGTCTTCGGTCCCGATGAGCTCGATCCGTCGATCGGCGCGGAACGCGACGAGCCCGGCTACGTCGCCGCACGCGGCGTGCTCGACGGCGTCGACGCGTTCGATGCCGCGTTTTTCGGCATGACCCCGCGCGAGGCGGAACTGACCGACCCGCAACAGCGGATGTTTCTCGAACTGTGCTGGGAGTGCCTCGAACGCGGCGGCTACGTCCCCGACCGTCATGACGTGCCCGTCGGCGTGTTCGGCGGCATGCATAACGCCACGTATTTCCAGCGCCACCTCGCGGGACGCCAGGCGCTGATCGACACCCTCGGCGCATTCGCGGTGATGCTCGGCAACGAGAAGGATTACCTCGCCACGCGCGTGGCGCACAAGCTCAATCTCACCGGCCCGGCGGTCAGCCTCAACACCGCCTGTTCCACGTCGCTGGTGGCGATCGCCCAGGCGTTCGATGCCCTGCGGGCCGGGCGGTGCGGCATGGCCCTGGCCGGTGGCGTGTCGATCGCCTGCCCGCCGCAAAGTGGGTACGTGGCACAGGACGGTTCGATGCTGTCGCCCGACGGCCATACCCGCACGTTCGACGCGCGGGCCGGGGGCACCGTGTTCAGCGACGGGGCCGCCGTGGTGCTGCTAAAACGGCTTTCCGATGCGTTGCGCGACGGCGACACCGTGCACGCGGTGATCCGTGGCGTGGCGGTAAACAACGACGGCGCCGCCAAGGCCAGCTTCACCGCGCCCCACGCGGCCGGCCAGGCCGCTGTGATCACGATGGCGCTGCGCGATGCCGGCGTGAGTGCGCGAGACATTTCGTACGTCGAGGCACACGGTACCGCGACGCCGCTCGGCGACCCGATCGAACTCGACGGGCTGACCCAGGCCTTTCGCCAGTACACCGACGACGTCGGCTTCTGCGCCATCGGCTCGCTCAAGAGCAACGTCGGTCACCTGGTGATGGCCGCCGGCGCCGCGGGCGTGATCAAAACCGCCATGGCGATGAGCGAACGCCGCCTGCCGCCGTCGTTGCATTACACCGTGCCCAACCCCCGGCTAGGGTTGGACACCTCGCCGTTCATCGTGCAGTCGTCCCTGCGGCCATGGCAGACCGCGTGCACCCCGCTGCTGGCGGGGGTGAGTTCCTTCGGCGTCGGCGGCACCAATGCCCACGTGATTCTCGGCGAGGCGCCGCCACGCGCCCCGTCGGACCCTGCCAGCGGCAGCCAGTTGCTCGTACTCTCCGCGCGAAGCCCGGCGGCGCTGGCGACGTCTGCCGCACGGCTCGCCGACCACCTCGCCGCGCATCCGCAATCCAACCTCGCCGACGTCGCCTGGACGCTCGGCGTGGGGCGCAAGGCCTTCGCACGGCGCTGCCACGTCGTGGCAGGATCGACCGATGCGGCGGTCACGGGCCTTCGCGACATCGCCGCGGCGTCCACCGGCCGCGGCTGCCAGGATCCGCGCCCTGACGTGGTATTCCTCTTTCCCGGCCAGGGATCCCAGTACAGCGGCATGGGCCGCGAGCTGCACGCGACCGAACCGGTCTTCCGCGCCGCCTTCGACGAGGTCGCCACGCTGCTGCGCGACGCACTCGGCGTCGACCTGCGCGAGCGGCTGTTCGACAGCGATGACGAGGCGCTGAAGGCCACCGCGCTGACCCAGCCGGCGACGTTCGCGCTCGAGTATGCGCTGGCGCGACTGTGGATGAGCATCGGCGTGCAACCAGCCGCGCTCATCGGCCACAGCGTCGGTGAATTCGCCGCCGCGGCGATCGCCGGCGTCTTTACGCTGGCCGACGCCGCACGCCTGGTCGTCCGCCGCGGGCGCCTGATGCAGGCGCTCCCGGCCGGCG
>CAJYHU010000405.1 GCA_913774655.1 uncultured Luteibacter sp.
TCGGCGATGGCGGCGCGGTAGTCTTCCAGCAGCGCACCGGCGGCGGGCTGCTGCGGCGCCGCCGATTCGGCGAGCACCGCGAGCCGATTGAAGGCGAGGGCTTCCTTGAACGCCGCGTCCACCGCCTGGCGCTGCTGTGCCCAGAGGTCCGCGGCCAGAAACCCGAGCAACAGCGCGAACAGCACCGTGACGATCTGGAACGCCGGCCCCACGGGCAGCAGCCGGGCGTTCTGCAGGTGCCGACGATGCAGCAGTTGCAGCACCCCGGCCGAGGCGGCGAACAGCACGAGGCCGTAGGCGGCGCAGACGAGCAATTGCGCCCAGGCAGGAAGAAGGAAGACGTGGTCGAGCATGGCAGTGAGCGGGTGCGCAAGGGCGAAAGCGGCGGGCGGGATCGTAGCCCCTCCTATCTCCGCGTTCGTGCGATCGCTGCGTTGCTATCAAAAAAATAGCTGCCAGCGCCCGTGGGACGGGCGCTGGCAGCCATTTTAATCCGATCGTCGGGCGGCGGTCAGTCCGCCAGCTCGTAGTGCGCCTGGCGTTCCTCGAAGGCCTTCCAGCCGATCACATCCTTGAACTCGGGCATCGTGACCTGGCCCGCGGGCAGACCGTCGACGTCGCCGGTACGGCGCGCGGCGAGGGTCGCGAGGTTGGCCTGCAGCGCATGCACCGTGCTCATCAGCGTGACGATCGGGTAGGTCGCGAAGGCGGCCACCGATTCGATCTGCTCGCGGCTGAGCTTGGCCATCCACAGGCCCTGCATCAGTTGCAGCGACAGGCGCCGGCCCGACACCTCGCGCAGCCTGACCAGGTCGTCGTAGCCCTGGAAGGTGCGCGAGATGGGCTGGATCAGGTCGGCGCCGGCCTCGGCATAGCGGGCCGCACGGTCCAGCGCCTCCGACGGGTCGAGCACGTCGGTACGCGCCACGATCAGGAAGTCCGGGTCCTGCCGTGCATCGACGGCGGCCCGGATGCGCGCCACCGCCTCCTTGATCGGCACCACCGGCATCACCGAGGCAGCGGCCGGGCAGCGCTTGGGGCTGATCTGGTCCTCGATCGAGATGGCGGCCACGCCGGTCTTCTCGAACTCGCGCACGGTGCGGGCCACGTTGATGACGTTGCCGTAGCCGGTGTCGGCGTCCGCAAAGATCGGCTTCTTCACGATGTTGGCGATGCGGTTCACCACGGCGACGTTCTCGGTCAGCGTGTAGACCTCCATGTCGGGCTGGCCGAGCAGCGAGGCCGAGATGCCGAAGCCGGTGGTGAAGATGCCGTCGAAATCCGACTGGTCGACCAGCAGGGCCGAGAGGGCGTCCTGCACGCCGGCCATCCAGAAAGTGGGGCCGTCGGTGATGCGTTGGCGAAGGGTCTGGCGCAAGGTGGGCATGGGGGGCTCCTGGTCGGTGGACGTGTTCAGCGCTTGACGGGGTCGATGTACCCGCCGAGCGCCACGAATTTCTGGCCCTGGAGTTCCATCAGCGCGATGCCGGTCTGGCCGCGGCGCGCGTAGGGCCCGGCATTGACGGGCTGGAAGGTGATCTTGGGGCCGATCTTCTGGTCGAAGTCCTTCATGCCGTCCAGTGCCGCCGCGACCTTCGCGCGCGAGGGCTCGGCGCCGGCGCGCTGCAGCGCCTCGACGGTCACTGCCGCTGCCGAATAGCCCATCAGCGCCATCGAGGACGGTGCCGCCTTGGGGTACAGCTTGGTGTAGCGCTGGAAGAAGGACTGGATCGCGGGGTTGTCGCCTTCGACGGCGTCGTAGTACGAGGCCACGTACAGCTTCGACTGGGTCTTGCCGAGCAGCTCGACGAACTTCGGGTCGTTCAGGCCGCCGGCGCCGAACACCGTCGGCTTCCAGCCCAGCTTCTCGGCGCCGCGGAAGAATTGCACCGCTTCCTGGCCCAGGGCATAGACGATCACCACGTCGGGCTCGGCCTGCTTGAGCTTGAAGACCTGTGAGGTGAGGTCGGTCGCGAAGCGTTCGAAGCTCTGCGCCTCGACCAGCTTCATGTTGTGCTTCTCCAGCTGTTTGACGGCGACGTCGTAGGCTGGCTTGCCCCAGCCGTCGTTCTGGTAGAGCATGGCCACCTTCTTGGCCTTGAGCGTGTTGACGGCGTAGTCGATGTACGAGGCCGTCTCGGTCGATTGCGGCGAGGGCAGCACGTACAGCAGCTCGCGCGGGGGCGTGCTGGTGAGGTCCGAGATGCTCAGCGCGCCGATGGTGGGCACGTTCTTGGTCGAGCTGTATTCGTAGGCGCTGATATTGGTCGCGTGGCCGATGTTGCCGACCATGGCCAGCACGTTGTCGCGCTCGACCAGCAGCTTGGCGTTGGCCACCGACTTCGCGGGCTTGAGCTCGTCGTCGTAGGTGATGAGCTTGAGCTTGCGACCGTTCACGCCACCCTTTTCGTTGACCATGTCGAAGTAGGTGCGGATGCCTTCGTCGGCGGCCTTGCCCATGTAGGCCAGCGTGCCCGACATCGGCTGCGATGAGCCGAGCACGATTTCCTTTTCGAGTACGCCCTCGGCCTTGTTCTCGAAGGCGGCGGCGGGCAGCGCGGCGGCAGCCAGTGCGAGTGCGGCACTGGCCAGGACGGTACGGCGATGGATCAGGCTCATGGGTGTCTCCGTTCGTGGTTGGGTTGAAAGGCGGGGAAGGGCGGCTCAACCGCCCAGGTAGGCACGGCGCACGTCCTCGTTGCCGGCCAGCTCGGCGGCCTGGCCCTGCATGACGACGCGGCCGGTCTCGATGACGTAGCCCTCGTCCGAGATGTCGAGCGCGACGTCGGCGTCCTGCTCGACGATGAGCAGCGTGAGCCGTTCGCGGTCACGGATGTCGCGCAGGGTGGAAAAGATCGCGTCCTTCAAGATCGGCGCGACGCCCATCGAGGGTTCGTCGAGCATCAGCAGGCGCGGCTTGGCGAGCAGGCCGCGGGCGATGGCGAGCATCTGCTGCTCGCCGCCGGACAGCGTGCCGG
>CAJYHU010000406.1 GCA_913774655.1 uncultured Luteibacter sp.
CTTCTTGGCAATCGCCGCCACGCCGACGACCGGCCCGGCGGCCGGCGTCAGCACCGGGTCCTGGAACAGCACGGCGCGTGCCACCGAGGTCGGCACTTCGAAGTGGCACAGGTGGTAGGGGGTGTAGAAGCAGTAGTAGGGCCCGGTGCCCAGCTTGTACAGGTTGAGGTAGTGCGCCTTGCGCGGGTGATCGATCGTGGCGAGCACGAAAACGCCCGGGCCCGGACGCGCTCCCACCACGTAGTCGACGATGCCGGGCTGGCCGGCGGCCAGGCGCTCGTCGAGTTCCGCCGCGAACGCGGACACCGTCTCTTCCAGCGGCACCAGCGGCGCTCCGGGGTTGCCGCCCGAGAAATCGGGGCCCAGCATCCCCCGGCGCGCCACCTGCATGCCCGTGCCGTTGGCGACGATGGCCTGCTCGAATGAGATCTTGGTGCCGTCGGCGAAGGAGGCGACCATGGCCGGCTTCTGCCCCCACTTTTCCGCGAACGACTTCTGGGTGGTGGGGTTGCGGTAGGGGTCGTGCAGGCCCTTGATGTTGCCGCACAGCACGGGGCGAGCGCCCAGGCCCTCGACGAAGCGCACCAGGTTCATCTGCACGCCCGGCTGATCGCCGTCGGCGAAGGTGTAGACGACGCCGTGTGCGTCGGCCTTGCGCTTGAGGATCGGGCCCACCGTGCCGTCGAGTTCCGCGTTCATCTGCACGACGTGCTTCCCCGCTTCGAGCGCGGCCACCACCACGCCGGCGGCGTAGTCGAGCGCGCCGGTCACCTCGATGACGGCGTCCAGCCCGCGTGCCGTCGCGAGGGCGATCGCGTCTTCCGTCACGGCCGGCTGGCCTCGTGCGATGGCCGCTTCCAGCGACTCGCGGTCGGGGCAATGCTGCGGCTCGATGCCGGCCTCGGTATAGGCCTGCACGGCAGGGCCGGGGTTGCGGTTGGCCACCGCGCTCAGGACCATGCCCGGCGTGGCCGAGATGATCTGCAGCGCGATGCCCTTGCCCTGGAAGCCCGCCCCCACCAGGCCGACCCGGATGGGACGGCCCTCGGCCTGGCGTTTCTTGAGGGCGCTGTCGACGATGAGCATGAAAGGTTCTCTCGGTGGGGTGTGGGGTGTAAGGGTGACGCAGGCACGCGGTGGCGATCGCCGGCCTCAGTCGGCCCAGACCTTCCAGGGCGCGCGCTTCTCGCCGTGCCACAGGCCCTCGAGGACCTGCTTGTCGCGCAGCGAATCCATGCTCTGCCAATAGCCTTCGTGGTGATAGCTCGCGAGCTTGCCGCGCTCGACCATCCGCTCCATGGGTTCGGCTTCCCACATCTGGTGGTCGCCGTCGATGTAGTCGAACACCGCCGGCTCGCAGACGAAGAAGCCGCCGTTGATGAGCCCGCCGTCCTTGGCGCCCTTCTCGCGGAAGCCGCGCACGTGGCCGCCGTCCTCCGACAGGTGCAGCGCGCCGTACCTGCCCGGCTGTGTGACCGCCGTCAGCGTGCAGTGGCTGCCGGAGCCGACGTGGAAGTCCATCAGCTGCGCGATGTCGACGTCGGAGACGCCGTCGCCGTAGGTGAGGCAGAAGCGTTCGTTGCCGATGTGGGGCTGCGCCCGCTTCAGGCGGCCCGCCGTCATCGTCTCGGTGCCGGTGTCCAGCACCGTCACCCGCCAGTTGTCGCTGCGTGCCTGGAGCCAGTCGACCTTGCCGCTGCCCAGGTCGATCGTGAAATCGGTTCCTCGCGACTGGTAGTTCAGGAAGTACTCGCGGATCATCTCGACCTTGTAGCCGCCCAGCACCACGAAGTCGGCGTAGCCGTAATGGGCGTAGATCTTCATGATGTGCCACATGATCGGCCGACCGCCGATCTCCACCAAGGGCTTGGGCCGGACCGTGGTTTCCTCGCTCAACCGCGTTCCGTATCCACCTGCCAGCAATACGACCTTGACCAAGTGCAACTCCTCAATGTGCAGGGCCATGTGCCCCACACGGATCCCGAGAATCCACTCCCCTTCGATTGCTTGCGAACGCCGCGGCTGCGCCGGCCGCGGGTGATGTCCAGTTCCTGTCGGTGCTTCCCGCCGTGCCGCGGCCTCAGGCCATGGCCGACTGCCACTCGAAGGCCTTGTTGAGGCGCCCCGCGTCCACGTGGCCTTGAAGCACATTGAGTCGAATCAGCTGCGAGCTGCGGAACTGGGCGTCGTCGAAACCCATTCGGCGCAACCCGTCGATCAGGTTGGCGATCGACTGCTGCAAGGTCACCACGGGCTGGTGGTCCGGCGCCAGTTCGCGGTACAGGCCGAAATCCACCTGGTAGGAGCGGCTGTCCGCCGGCGCGTCGAGATTGATCGACACACGCGTGCCCGGCACCGCCTGCGCGACGGCCTGCGCCAGGTCGCGCACCTGGTAGTTGCGTTCGTTCGACCCGGCGTTGACGGCGAGATAGCGGCCGCCCGCGTCCGCGGGCCGGGCGATGGCCCAGTCGATGGCGCGCGCCATGTCGGCGACATCGATCAGGGGCCGCCACGGCGTGCCGTCGGACAGCACGGTGATCTCGCCCTTGCTGAGCGCACAGGCAACGAAGTCGTTCAGCACCAGGTCCAGACGCAGCCGGTCGGACATGCCGCAGGCTGTCGCGAAGCGCAGGCAGGTGATGGTCATGCCCGTGTCCAGCGCCTTCAGTTCCGCCTCGGCACCGATCTTCGAGCGCGCGTAGGCCGTCATCGGGTTGAGGGCGTCGTCCTCCTTGCGGGGGCCCCCCGAGGCGACGCCGTAGACGCTGCAGCTCGACGCGAACACGTAGTTGCGAACGCCGGCATCGGCCGCCATGCGTGCGATCGATACGCTGGACGCCTGGTTGATGGCCATGGTCGGGGTCTCGAAGCGGTCCCCCATGGGATCGTTCGAAATCGCTGCCAACTGGACGACGGCGTCGTAGCCCTTCAGCAGGTCGGGGGTCAGCGCACGGACGTCGCCATGGAACTGCTGGTCGAGGAAGCGCTCCGGCACCACGGCCGTGCCGGTGAGGCCGTGGGCGAAATACGCGTTGTCGAAACCGTGGAGTACCGCGTCGGGCCGGGCGCGGCGCAGGTAACGCGACACGACCGAACCCACGTAACCCATGTTGCCTGTGATCAATATGCGCATCGCCTTCGCCTTTTGTTGCAAGTGAAATACTACTTTAGTATTCATTGTTTCACACATTGTCGGCCAAAGGTGAATTTTTTTGCCGCGGTGCACAAGAAATCTGGCAGCCTGTCCCGAGTGTCTGCGGCACCGTCCAGGCGCACCATCCACAAATTGGTCAGGTGGAACTAAGCTTTTAGTGGTAATCGTACGATGCGGACACGATCGTTAAAAGTGCAAATTTTGTAACTCGATGTTGCAGCTTTTCGACGAGTCGTTCGCATCGGCAAACGTCCGGACTCGTCGCAACGCCTCGCTGCGTGACGCGGTCGACGTCCTGGTCCCGTTATCCATGCAACCTGTCCTCGAGATCGTCAAGCGCCACGCCCGCTCCTTCAGGTACAGCGTCCGCGGTCCGCGCTCCGGTGGCGTGCTGCCGGCGTCCTGCTATGTCGACGAAGGGTTCTGCACCTTCGCCGAATGCCTCTCGGACGCGGCGGAAGCCTTCAGCCCGTATTTCGCCCGTGTGTACGTGCGCTACCAGGGGCTGTGCGTGGGGGAACACACGGTCCTGCAACTGCGCGTCCAGCCCGAGGCCCTGGCAGAGCACGTGGTGCAGGAGTACCTGCGCCGCAAGGTCGCGGCCGACGCATCGAAGCGCCGCGCTGCCTGAGCGGGAAGACCGCGTCCATTCGCCGCCCGAAACAAAGAACCCGGCCGAAGCCGGGTCCCTTGCCGCGCAGCGCCGCTGTTGGCTCAGCGCGTCATCGCGTTGATCACCACCGCCGAGATCACGCCCGTGGCGATCGCTGCGAGCACGTAGTCCGAGCCGTTCTGCACCCAGTAGTAGCCGCGCGGCGGCTGGCGCAGCCCATGGCCGCGCCAATCCTGCACCACATACTGCGGACGCCGGTATTGCGGCGGCAGGCGCTCGCCACGCTGAAAACGGCGGTACTCCGGATAGGCCATCGGCGGCGGCCCCCCATGCGGCCCGCGATAGTGCCGGGGCGGCCCTGGCCGATGCATGCCGGGACCGGGACCCTGCATGTGCGGCGGGCCGCCG
>CAJYHU010000407.1 GCA_913774655.1 uncultured Luteibacter sp.
CACGCGCGCGCCCGCCTTCATCTCCGGATCGGCGCAGTAGAACTGCACCGTGCCGCCGAGGTTGGTGTTCGAGGCCGTGCCCAGCGCACCGGCACCCTGCGCCAGCTCGACCGTGGCAAGGTTTTCGGCGGTGATCGCGCGGGTGATCTGCAGGCCGTCGGTGACGCCGTAGCCCATCGTGCCCAGCGGGATGCCGTCGAGCGTGAAGCCCAGGCGCGACTGGTCAAAGCCGTGCAGGGTGATCTGCGTCGACCACTCGTAGGCGCCCCACGGATCGGCCGCCTGGAACTGCACGCCGGGCAGTTTGTCCAGCGCCTTCAGCGGGCTGGAACCCGGCGGCTGCTGGCGCACGATTTCGTCGACGCCGATGCTCTGGATCTGGCGCGTTTCGCCCGGTGCGATCACCGACACCGCTTCGAGCTGCTTGGCGTCGCGGGTGTCGGTCGGGGCGGCGGCATTGGCCGGGGTGGCGCTGGCCGTGTCGTTGTCGCCGGCGTGGGCGAGGCCTGCGTAGAGGGAAAGTGCCAGGGCGCTGGCGAGGGCGGTGCGGGCGAGCGACATCGGGTGGACCTTGCGCGGATAGTGATCCGCGCAGGCTCGCGATTCCTCGTGTAACCGCGCTTACCGGGACATGACATATGTCTTACCCGCGTGACGATCGCACGCGTTCGTGACATCTGTCCGTCATGGGCAAGTTATTTCGATGCGTCGTGCGCCGCGTCCGGCGGCGGCGGCATCGGACTGAACGCCACCGGGATATATGCGTAGCCGGAGGCCGGCGCGCCGTTCTTCATGGGCGGTTTGAAGTGCCGCTGGCGGATGACGTCCAGCGCTTTGTCGTCCAGGTCGGGGCGACCCGACGACCGCGCGAGGCTGACCTCGCGCACCCCACCGTCGGTGCCGATCAGCGCCTTGACGATCACCGTGCCCTTGGGCAGGTTCGCGTAGGCCGCAGGCCAGTCCTTGGGGTCTTCGGAGGCGGCGAGCGCCAGCGACGACAGCCCCAACATGACGAGTGCGACCAGGGTAGTCCTTCGGATCATTGGCATGACGCGTGCGCTCCCTAGGGCGCGATCGTTTTGAGAGCCCGTGCGGGGCACCGGCGATTCAACCGGCCGTCGCTTTCTCCAGCCTTGCGAGCCAGGCCAGCGCGTGCACCCGGTCGTCACCGCACATCGCTGACTCGGGTCGCAGGCCCGCGCACACCTTCGGTCGTTCGGGGCGGCCGAAGATCGCGCACCGGTGGTCGGCGGTGAGCTGCACGCAACGCACGCCCGCCGGCTTGCCGTGCGGCATGCCGGGGATGGACGAGCTGATCGAGGGCGCGATGCAGCACGCGCCACAACCGGGACGGCAGGCGAGCGCCATCAGACGCGCTGGCGCAGCTCACGGTAGACCGGATCGGTGTCGGGACGCTGGCCGTGCCAGCGCTCGAACGCGTCGGCGGCCTGCTCCACCAGCATGCCCAGGCCGTCGCGGAACCAATCGGGCCGAACGCCGGCGGCGAGCGACCATCCCTTGAAGGCCGCGGCGGCGGCACCGTAGCTGAGGTCGTAGCAGGTGGAGTGATCCTTGAGGATCGAGGTGGGCAGGTCGAAGCTGCCGCCTGCGACGCCGATGGCAGTGGCGTTGACCACGAGGTTGAACGACTCCCCGTCGAGGCCGTCCCAGTAGCGGGTGTAGCAGCGACCCGGTTCACCGATGGCGTCGGCGATCTCGTCGGCGCGCTCGGGCGTGCGGTTGACGATGGTGAGCGTCTGCACGCCCGCGTCCATCAGGGCCCAGGCCACGGCGCGGGCCGCGCCGCCGGCGCCGAGCAGAAGGGCGTCGTGGCCGCGCAGGTCGAAGCCATGGCGTTCGGTGACGTCGCGCACGAAGCCGCTGCCGTCGGTGTTGTGGGCCTCGATGCCGCCGTCGTCGCGCCGGGTAAGCGTGTTCGCCGCGCCGACCCGCGTAGCGGCCTCGGTGCGGACGTCGGCCAGCGCCAGCGCGACCGTCTTGTGCGGCAGGGTGACGTTGGCGCCGCGGCCGCCTTCGGCGAAGAAGGTCCGCACGGCGTCGTTGAACGCGCCGGGTGCCACGTCGAGGGCACGGTAATCGAGGGCGATGCCGAGCTGCGCCGCGAACGCCGCGTGGATGTCGGGGGACAACGAGTGCGCGATCGGATGACCGAACACGGCGTAACGGTGCGCTTCGGCGCTCATGGAGGCTCCTTGGATGGACGATACGGACCGGGCGTCCGGCCGCGCCATTCTACCCAGCCGGTCGCGGTCCGTGAGACCGGCGCCGCCTAACGTGGCGCCATACCGACCACGGAACCCGCGCCATGCATGACTCGCTCTCGCCCCGCCGTATCCGCGCCCTCATCGCCCTGGCCTGGCTGGCCGTGGGAACCGCCGTGCTGCTGCTCACGCCCCTGTCGGCGCACAGCGACACCCTGGGCTGGACCCCGGTGTTCTGGCTGGTGCTGGCCCCGGCGAGCGTGCTGGTGGCGATGCAGCCGCGCCTGCCGCTGGCGTTGCTGGGTGGCCTGCTGAAGCGTTGAGCGGCGACTCAGGCCTGGATGCCGAGCCGCTTGAACTCCAGCCGCCGCACGAACTCCTGCATGATCCGCAGGTAGAGGTCTTCGCCAAGGTAAGCGTCCTCCACGCCCGCGTCGATCGACGGGTTATCGTTGACCTCGATCACCACCGGACGATCGCCCACCTGCTTCAGGTCGACGCCGTAGAGGCCATCGCCGATGGTCTGCGTGGCCTTGAGCGCCAGCTTCACCACCTCGGCGGGCGCGTCGCGTACCGGCACCGTGCGGAAGCCACCGGACTTCGCCGTGCCCTTCGCGCCGTGGTTGTATATCTGCCAGTGCCCGCGTGACATGAAGTACTGGCACGCGAAAAGGGGCTCGTGGTTGAGCACGCCGATGCGCCAGTCGAACTCGGTGTAGAGGTATTCCTGCGCGATGAGCAGGGCGCTGTGCGAGAACAGCTCACTGGCTGCCTTCTCCAGCGCATCGCGCGACTCCACCTTCAACACGCCGCGCGAGAACGAGCCGTCCGGGATCTTCAGCACCAGCGGCAGGCCGAGACGGTCGGGCAGTTCGCGCAGCTGCCGGGGATCGTCACGATAGAGGATCTCCGTGGTCGGCGTGGCGAGCTTGCGCGACACCATGAGGTCGTTGAGGAAGATCTTGTTCGTACAACGCAGGATCGACGTCGGGTCGTCCATCACCACCATGCCTTCCTTCTCCGCACGGTGCGCGAAGCGGTAGGTATGGTTGTCGCTGGCCGTGGTTTCGCGGATGAACAGGCCGTCGTATTCGGCCAGTCGCTGGTAATCGTTGCGGCCGATCGGATCCACCTCGATGCCCAGGTGCTTACCGGCCTCGATGAAATGCTTGAGCGCCTTCTTGTTCGACGGCGGCATCGTTTCGTTGGGATCGACGAGCATCGCGATGTCGTAACGAAAGCGCTTGCGTACCCGTGGACGGCGCCAGATCTTCCGCGAAAACCGCTCAAGCGCGGCCGCGAAAGCGTCTTCCTGCGCGTCGTCGAGCGTATGCAGCCCCACGGGCTTCACCGCGCTCACCTGCCAGATGCGCTCGCGCTCGAACTCGATGCGCATGAGCGGGCACGGAAACATGTCGAAGATCTGCCGGGCGAGATCCTGCAGGTCGGGGTAGGCGGTCTCGCCGAAGTAGACCAGCACCCCGAAATCGGTGGTGTCGCGTCCGCCCGCGGGCAGGAACGTCGCCAGCTTCTGGTTGAGGTCGTCGATGTCCAGCCCGTAGAGCGAGCGGCGGCGCAGGTCGTTCACCGTGCGCACGGAGGGAATCACCTTGTGCCCACGCGCCTCGGCCAGCAGCGATACGTAGTAGCCCGTGCCCAGGTATTTGTAGCTGCGGCACAGGTTGATGACGTGGGTACGCTCCTCGTCGCC
Source organism: uncultured Luteibacter sp. (assembly GCA_913774655.1). GTDB lineage: Bacteria > Pseudomonadota > Gammaproteobacteria > Xanthomonadales > Rhodanobacteraceae > Luteibacter > Luteibacter sahnii. The sequence goes on from CAJYHU010000407.1 coordinate 3,934, forward strand.
GCCGATCGGCTCGCGGAGGTAATCCCTGGCGGTGACGACATCGGCGGACGGGTAATACGAGCCCCAGTCCGAGGCCTTCTCCACGACGATGACGAGCCGGCTCATGACACCTCTGCAGACGACGATCCCACGTGTCCGGTCCGCCATCGGACCGGGTGTTTCGCCGGTGGGGCAGTGTGTTCCGCGACATGTCGGCGCACAAGCCGCCCATCGTGAAAACCCGCGAACCGGGTTTATGAAAAAGTCATTGATCGTGGCTGCGCCGGGGTCTAAAGTTCCGCGCTTGCCGCCTTCCCCCGCCGGCCCCGCCGACGTCTCATCCCCATCCGCGCCGGAGTTCCATCACGCATGCGTCCACCCCCGGTTACCGCCGCGGTACGCGTTCGTCGCGCCGAAGTCAGCGATCTCGACGACCTGGTCGCGCTCGAGGAATCGAGCTTCGCCCAGGATCGCCTCAGCCGCGCGCAGTATCGCAAGCACCTCGACAGCGAGAGCGCGCTGGTGCTCGTGGCCAGCGCGAACCACCGCCGCTTCCTCGGCACCGCGGTGGTGTTCTTCCGCAAGGGCACCCGCGTGGCCCGGCTGTATTCCATCGCCACCCAGCCGCAGGCGCAGGGCAAGGGCGTCGGCTCGGCGCTCATCGCGGCGGCGGAGGAGGCCGGCCGCCATCGCGGCTGCCACGCGCTGCGCCTGGAAGTGCGCAAGGACAACGCGGTGGCGATCCGCCTCTACGAGCGGCTCGGCTACCGGCGCATCGGCGAATACGCCCGCTATTACGCCGACGGCGCCGACGCCTTCCGGTTCGAGAAAGCGCTCTGAGACCGGGGCTATACTGGCGTTCGCCTTCCGCGGAACCGACCATGCGCCGATCCCTGCTCCCTTGCGCCCTTGCCCTCGTCACCCTGGCCCTCGCGGCCTGCGGCAACAAGGGCCCGTTGTTCATGCCGCCCCCGGCCGCCGCCACGAAGCCGGGCACGCCCGCGCCGCCGGTCGTGCAGCCCGCGCACGCCTCCACCGTCGGCCCCGCGCCCACCAGCACCTCGTTCGCGCCGTTCAATCCGATCACCCACCCCTGATCGCCATGCCGATCCGTTTCACCAAGATGCATGGCATCGGCAACGACTTCGTCGTGGTCGACTGGCGCGAGGATGCCGGGCACGTGCCCAGTGCCGCACGCATCGCCCGGCTGTCGCACCGCCGCACGGGCATCGGCTTCGACCAGCTGCTGAGCATCGAACCGGCGCGCGACCCGTCGTGCGCCTTCTACTACGGCATCTGGAACGCCGACGGCACACCCTCGGGCCAGTGCGGCAACGGCGTACGCTGCGTCGCGGCCTGGCTCGACCGAGAGGGCGCCATCCCGCGCCACGTGCCGGTGCGGCTGGAAAGCCCCTCCGGACCGGTCGTCGTGCAGGTCACCGGCGAGGGGATGGTCACCGTGGACATGGGCGAGCCCGTGTTCGACCCGGCGCGCGTGCCGCTCGATCGCCCGGCGCAGGCGACCTACACGCTCGACGTGGACGGCGACGAGGTCACCGTCGGCGCGGTGTCGATGGGCAACCCGCACGCGGTGGTCTTCGTCGACGATATCGACGACCCGCGCGTCGACCGGCTGGGCCCGCGACTCACCGTCCACCCGGCCTTTCCGGCCGGGGTCAACGTCGGCTTCGTGCAGCGACTGGGCCCCGACCACCTTCGCCTGCGCGTGCACGAACGCGGCAGCGGATGGACCCAGGCCTGCGGCACGGGTGCCTGTGCCGCCGCCGCCGTCGCCCATGCGCTGGGCCTGGCCGGCGCCCGGGTGAACGTCGACCTGCCCGGCGGCCGGCTCGCCATCGACTGGAACGGCCCGGGCCAGCCCTTGTGGATGACGGGACCGGCGGCCTTCGTGTTCGAAGGCGAGGTATGACGCGGGGCGCCGAACACGGCACACTGCGAGCGGCATGCATCAGATGAAGGACGGCACTCCCATGAGCGACAGCGCGATCGACGGCGATCTCGACCCGGCCACCGTCGTGGCCTGGCTGCGGCGCCATCCTGACGTCCTCGCGGACTATCCCGACGTGGCGGATGCTCTCGTGCTGCCCACGCGCCATGGGCCGGCCACCTCGCTGGCCGTGCACCAGATGCGCTCGTTGCGCGAGAAGAACGCCGAACTCGATACGCGCCTGCGCGAGCTGTCCGCCATCGCCGGCGAGAACGAGGCCCTCATGCGCCGCGTGCACGGGCTGATGCTGGCCCTGCTCGGCGCCGGCGGCATCGAGGAGACCGTGCGCAGCGTGGTCCGCCGGCTCACCGACGACTTCCAGTCCGAGCGCGTGCGCCTGGTGTTCTTCGGCGACCTCGCCGGCCTGCCCGACGAGCCCTGGCTGCTGCGCGAGGCGCGCGGCACGGCCGGCCTGCCGGAGTTCGCCTCGTTCCTTGAGCACGGCGAGCCCGTGGCGGGGCGCCTGGCCGCCGAGAAACTGCACCGCCTGTTCGGCGACGAGGCCGGCGAGGTCCGGTCGGCAGCGCTCATGCGGGTCGGCCCGGACGCGATGCTCGCCATCGGCAGCCTCGACGCCGACCGCTTCCATCCCGGCATGGGCACGTTGTTTCTCGACATGATTTCCACCACGGTGGGCTCGGCCATCCAGCGGGCCCGGAAGGCGGCGTGACCCCGCGCGAGGCCGTCGAGGCCTTCCTGCGGCACTTTTCGGCCGAACGCGCGCCGTCGGCGCACACGATGGCCGCGTACCGGCGCGACCTGGAAAAACTGCTGGCCTTCATGGAGCGCGAGGGCATCGCCGGGTTCGACGCGCTTGCGCCCGAGCGCCTGCGCGGCATGATCGCCCGCGAACACCGGGCCGGCCTCGCCCCGAACAGCCTCCAGCGCCTGCTCTCCGCCTGCCGCACCCTGTTTCGCTATCTCCAGCGCGAAGGCCGGCTCGACCACGACCCCGCGGCCGGGGTACGCGGACCGAAGGTGCGTCGCAAGCTCCCGCACGTGCTCGATGTGGACGAGGCCCGTCAGCTGGTGGAGACCACGCTGGGCGACGCCCATGCGCCGCGCGACGCCGCGATGATGGAGCTGCTGTATTCCAGCGGCCTGCGCTTGTCCGAGCTGTGCGGGCTGCGCTGGGGCGATCTCGACCTCGACGACGGCCAGGTGCGGGTGCTGGGTAAAGGCAACAAGACCCGCATCCTCCCGGTCGGCCGTTACGCCGTGGCCGCGCTGCGGCGGCTGGCGGACGACGGCGGCCACGGTCCCGACCAGCCCGTGTTCAAGGGCCGGGGCGGCCTGCCGATCAGCCCTCGCACGGTGCAGAAGCGCCTGAGCCTGCTCTCCGCGGGCATGACCCACCACGTGCACCCGCACATGCTGCGGCACACCTTCGCCAGCCACATGCTCGAATCCTCCGGCGACCTGCGCTCGGTGCAGGAGCTGCTGGGGCATGCGGATATCGCCACGACGCAGATCTACACGCACCTGGATTTCCAGCATCTGGCGAAGGTGTATGACGCGGCGCACCCGCGGGCGAAGCGGAAGGGATAAGGCGGGGGCGGGGGGAGGGGACGTGGGGGCGCGAGTCCGTGCGGGCGAGGGGATGGGCGGCGCCACGGTAAAGCGCACTCCGTGACGCTTGGGCACCGGACGCCATCGTGCTTGCGCCCCCACTTCCCACCCCCCACCCCCCTCCCGGCCCCTTGCGTCCCGCCTGCCGGCCCCCCACTTCCCCCGTTCACACCCAGGAACCGAAGGATCCCCATGGAGCCCATGCACGCCACGACCATCGTCTGCGTCCGCCGCGACGGCAAGGTCGTCATCGGCAGCGATGGCCAGGTCACCCTCGGCAACACCGTGATGAAGTCCAACGCGCGCAAGGTGCGCCGGCTGGGCAAGGGCGACGTGCTGGCCGGTTTCGCCGGCGCCACCGCCGACGCGTTCACGCTGTTCGAGCTGTTCGAGGAGAAGTTGGTCAAGCACGGCGGCAACCTGACCCGCGCCGCCGTGGAAATGGCCAAGGAGTGGCGCACCGACCGTCGTCTCGGCCGCCTGGAGGCGATGCTGGCCGTGGCCGACAAAGAGTCCTCGCTGCTCATCTCGGGCAACGGTGACGTGCTCGAGCCCGAACACGGCCTCATCGCCATCGGCTCGGGCGGCCCCTACGCGCAGTCCGCCGCGTTGGCGCTGCTGGAGAACACCGAACTGGATGCACGTGCGATCGTCGAAAAATCGCTGAAGATCGCCGGCGATATCTGCATCTATACCAACCACAACTATTCGATCGAAGAGCTCTGAGCCGATGTCCGAACTCACTCCCCGCGAGATCGTCAACGAACTCGACCGTTACATCATCGGCCAGCACGACGCCAAGCGCGCCGTGGCCATTGCCCTGCGCAACCGCTGGCGCCGCATGCAGCTGGAGCCGGGCATGCGTAACGAGGTCACGCCCAAGAACATCCTCATGATCGGCCCCACCGGCGTGGGCAAGACCGAGATCGCCCGTCGCCTCGCGACCCTGGCAAACGCGCCGTTCGTGAAGGTCGAAGTCACCAAGTTCACCGAGGTCGGCTACGTCGGCAAGGATGTCGAATCGATCATCCGCGACCTCGCCGACGTCTCTTACAAGCTGGTGCGCGACCAGGCCAAGAGCCGGGTGCAGAGCCAGGCCGAAGACGCGGCGGAAGACCGGCTCCTCGACGCGCTGCTGCCCCGGCGCCAGCCCACCGGCTGGGACGACACCGGCAGCCAGGCGCCCGCGATCGACAGCGACACCCGGCAGAAGCTGCGCAAGCAGCTGCGCGAGGGCGCGCTGGACGATCGCGAGATCGAGCTCGATGTCGCCGTGAACGTGGGCGTCGAAATCATGACCCCACCCGGCATGGAAGAAATGAGCCAGCAGCTGGGCCGCATGTTCCAGAACCTCGGCGGCAACAAGTCGCAGAAGCGCAAGATGACCATCCGGCAGGCACGTCCGCTGCTGGTGGAGGAAGAAGCCGGCAAGCTGCTCAACGACGATGAACTGCGCGCCCGCGCGGTCGACGCCGCCGAACAGAACGGCATCGTCTTCATCGATGAGATCGACAAGGTGGCGCAACGCTCGGAATGGGGCGGTGCGGGCGTAAGCCGGGAAGGCGTGCAGCGCGACCTGCTGCCGCTGGTCGAGGGCTCGACCGTGTCGACCAAATACGGCGCGATCAAGACCGACCACATCCTGTTCATCGCCTCCGGCGCGTTCTCGCTAGCCAAGCCGTCCGACCTCATTCCTGAACTGCAAGGCCGCCTGCCGATCCGCGTGGAGCTGAGCGCGCTGTCGGTCGACGACTTCAAGCGCATCCTGCGCGAGCCAAATAACGCCCTGACCAAGCAATATGTTGCGCTGCTCCATACCGAGGGCGTCACGCTCGACTTCACCGATTCGGGCATCGACCGCCTGGCGGAAGTCGCATTCCAGGTCAACGAGCGTACCGAAAACATCGGCGCGCGGCGGCTGCACACCGTCATGGAGCGGCTGCTCGAGCGGATTTCCTTCGAAGCCGCAGACAAATCCGGCGAAAAATACGGGATAGACGCCGAATATGTGGACAAAAACCTGTCGTCGCTCGTCAAGGACGAAGATCTCAGCCGTTACATCCTCTGAACAAGGATGGCCCCGCCTCCTGCTAAACTATTGACCACTATGGGCAAGGTTATCCAACTCAAGACGAACGGCCAGCGGGCCGCCCTGCGCGAGGCGCAGGACAACCGCGAGCTGATTCGCATCTGGCGCAGCGAACTCGAACACGGCAGCTTCTGCGGCTACGTGGGCGGGGTCGGCCGCGAGTTCTTCCTGCTGTGGGTGATCGGCGACGGCGTGAGCTATGACGGCATGTACATCATGCGGCATCGCGACATCTCCGAATTCGAGGCCCCGGACAAACATCGCGGCTTCCTCGAGAAGGCGCTGGCGCTGAAGGGTATCTCGCCCACGCCGCTGGCCGACTTTCCGCTCGATGACATCACCCAGGTGATCAAGGCCGCATCGGCGCACGCGCCGGTGATCGGGGTGCACGTCGACAGCGAAGACGAATCCGAGGTCTGTTACATCGGCCGGCTCGTCAGCGTTGAAGAAGAAGGTTTCAACATGCAGGAGATCACGCCCGACGCCGAATGGCTGCGCGAGCCGTCGTTCTTCTCGTGGGATGAAGTCTCCACCGTGAGCATGGAAGACGCCTACGCCACCTCGCTGTTGGCCGTGGCGGGCGATCCGCCGCCGCTGGAGCAGGGCACGGGCGGTGGCTTCGGCCACGCCCCCTGATCCCTAGAAGCGCGCCCCGCGCGCGATGGCCGTCCGGTGCATCGCTCGCGGGGCACGTTCGTGCCTGGTCCCGCATGCCATGAATCGCCCCCGTCCGCTCGACATCACCCTGCACCAGGCCTCGCGCGTTCTCGAGGTGGCCTTCGACAACGGTGAACGGTTCCGCCTTCCCTACGAGTACCTGCGGGTGAACTCGCCCAGCGCCGAAGTGCAGGGCCATGGCCCGGGGCAGAAGGTGCTGGTCTCGGGCAAGCGACACATCGGCGTCCTCGCCGTCGAACCCACCGGCCATTACGGCATTCTCATCCGCTTCGACGACGGTCACGCGAGCGGCATCTTCGGCTGGGATACCCTCTACGATCTCGGGCGTGCGCAAGAGACCGCCTGGCCCGCCTACGTGGCCGAACTCGAGGCCAAGGGCCTGACGCGGGAATGACGCGTCCGCACGCGCCAGCGGTGCGTGCGTTCAAGCCGGCATCGGCACGCAAGGGGTATAGTGCAGCGCCATCGCGCATCCCCACCCGCGAACGGTGCCCGTTCCCCGGTGGCCTACCCGGAGCATCCCTGACATGACGCGAATCGTCGTCGTCGGCAGCATCAACATGGACCTGGTCACGCTCGCCCCGCGCTTCGTCGCCCCGGGCGAAACGCTGACCGGCGACCGCTTCCTCACCATCCCCGGCGGCAAGGGTGCCAACCAGGCGGTGGCCGCCGCGCGCCTCGGGGCGCAGGTGGCGATGGTCGGCAACGTCGGCGCCGATGCCTTCGGCCAGCAGCTCTACGATGGCCTGAAGGCCGAGGGGATCGACGTAGGCCACGTGCGCCGGCTCGACGGCGTGGGCAGCGGCACCGCCTCGATCACCGTGGCGGGCGGGGAAAACCAGATCGTCGTCGTACCCGCCGCCAACGGGCGCGTCACGCCCGCGCAGGTCGAGGCGGCGCGTGAGGTCGTTCGCGGCGCCGACGCGGTACTCGTGCAACTGGAAATCCCGCTCGACGCGGTGGATGCCACGTTGCGCGTCGCCGCCGACGAGAACGTGCCGGTGATCCTCAACCCGGCCCCCGCGCAGCGCCTGCCCGCCGAATGGCTGCACCGCGTGCGTTACCTCACGCCCAACCAGAACGAACTGGCGACGGTGTCGCCCGCGTCGTCGAGCACCGAGATCGGAAGAGCACACGTCTGAACTCC
>CAJYHU010000408.1 GCA_913774655.1 uncultured Luteibacter sp.
GGCGAACCGGCTTCGGTGACCGATTCCGGGCCGCCCGACAGGATGACGCCACGCGGCGCGAACGCCGGGATGTCCTCGGGCGCGTGATCCCAGGCCCAGACTTCGCAATAGACGCCGATCTCGCGGATGCGGCGGGCGATCAGCTGCGTGTACTGCGAGCCGAAGTCGAGGATGAGGATCTTGTCGCTGTGGATGTCGGTCATCGTGGCGGCCTGCATGAAAAATACGGTGTGCGAAACGCAGAACGCCCACGTGGCGCGGGCGTCCTGTGTCACCTGGCGCGTGTGCCCGGGGGCATCAGTCCAGGACGCGGTAGTTCGGTGCTTCCTTGGTGATCTGGATATCGTGCGGATGCGCTTCGCGCACGCCGGCACCGGTCACCTTCACGAACTGGGCCTTCTCGTGGATCGCTTCGATGTTGGCCGTGCCCATGTAGCCCATGGAGGCACGCAGGCCGCCCATCAGCTGGTGGATGATGTTGCGGATCGAGCCACGGTAAGGCACGCGACCTTCGATGCCCTCGGGCACGAGCTTGTCGGCGTCGGCTTCGTCCTGGAAGTAGCGATCTTTCGAGCCCAGCTGCATGGCGCCGATGGAACCCATGCCGCGGTAGCTCTTATAGGAGCGGCCCTGGAACAGCTCGACCTCGCCCGGGGATTCTTCGGTACCGGCGAACATCGAACCGAGCATCACCGACGAGGCACCGGCGGCGAGGGCCTTGGGAATGTCGCCCGAATAGCGGATGCCGCCGTCGGCGATGAGCGGGATCTCGCCCTTCAACGCGGTGGCGACCATATCGATGGAGGTGATCTGCGGCACGCCGATGCCGGTCACGATGCGGGTGGTGCAGATGGAGCCGGGGCCCACGCCGACCTTGACCGCGTCGACGCCAGCGTCGAGCAGCGCGCGGGCCGCTTCGCCGGTAACGATGTTGCCGGCGATGACCTGCACCTGGGGAAAGCGCTTCTTGACCCATGCGGCGCGGTCGATCACGCCCTGCGAGTGACCGTGGGCCGTGTCGACCACGATGACGTCCACCCCGGCCTCGACCAGCGCTTCGACACGCTGCTCGGTGTCGCCGCCCACGCCGACCGCGGCGCCGACGACGAGGCGCTCGTGGGAATCCTTGGCGGCGTTGGGGTTGTCGCGGGCCTTCTGGATATCCTTCACAGTGATCAGGCCACGGAGCTGGAAGTCGTCGTTGACGACAAGGACCTTCTCGATGCGGTTCTTGTGCAGGAGCTGCAGCACTTCGTCGTGCGAGGCGCCTTCTTTCACCGTGACCAGGCGCTCTTCGCGGGTCATGATGTTGCGGACCGGATCGTCGTGCTTGCGCTCGAAGCGCATGTCGCGACCGGTCACGATGCCGACCAGGCGCTCGCCGTCGAAAACGGGCACGCCGGAAATGTTGTGTGCGCGGGTTAGCTGGATCACTTCGCCGATGGAGGTATCCGGACGAACGGTGATCGGGCTGCGGATGACACCGGCTTCGAACTTCTTCACCAGGCGCACTTCGGCGGCCTGCTGATCGAAGGTCATGTTCTTGTGGATGATGCCGATGCCGCCGCTCTGGGCCATCGTGATGGCAAGACGCGCCTCGGTGACGGTGTCCATGGCGGCGGACACGATCGGGATGTTCAGGCGAAGGCCGCGGGTGAACCGCGTCGAGGTATCCACGTCGCGCGGCAGGACCGTCGAGTGGCCGGGAACCAGAAACACGTCGTCGTAAGTGAGTGCCTCAGCAAGGATGCGCATAGCCTTAGTCCCGCGAGTAAATCACGCCATTATACGTCGCGTTGACGCGATGCAATAGAGGGGGAGGCACTTGATGTTGGGGTGACCGGCGTTCGCGGGCCGCCGATGTTGTGAATCGCTGCCGAGCGGCACGAGCCGTTCGCGGGATTCGGCACGGCGCCGATGCGCGTCATGGCCCCATTCGCGCGGTAGTCATCGTGAGGGTTCGCGGACACGGTCTGCTCCGACCGGACCGAAGCCGACGCCAGCCCCTCAGGGATCGAGGGCTTCCGCGGCTTCGAGCGTGTTTTCCATGAGCGTGGCGACCGTCATCGGACCCACGCCGCCGGGCACCGGCGTGATCCAGGCGGCTCGTTCGGCGGCCGGCGCGAATTCCACGTCGCCCACGAGGCGACCGTCGTCGAGACGATTGATGCCCACGTCGATCACCACGGCGCCGGGCTTGACCCAATCGCCCTTGACCAACCCGGGCTTGCCGGCGGCCACCACGAGGATATCGGCCTGACCGACGAATTCAGCGAGATTCTGCGTGAACTTGTGGCAGCAAGTTACTGTTGCACCAGCGATAAGCATCTCCAGCGCCAACGGCCGTCCGACATGGTTCGATACGCCGACGATGACCGCATGGCGTCCCCGCACCGGGCGATCGGTATGGCCCAGCAACGTCATGACACCCTTGGGGGTGCACGGCCGGAGACCGAAGCGGCGCAACGCGAGGCGTCCCACGTTGACCGCCTGGAATCCGTCGACATCCTTGCGGGCATCGATCCGGTCGACGAGGGCGTCCTCGTCGATATGATGCGGCAACGGTGACTGCACGAGGATGCCGTGCACGGCGGGATCGGCGTTGAGGCGATCGATCAGGGCGAAGAGTTCATCCTGCGTGGTGGTGGCCGGCAGGTCGTAGCCGAACGACTCGAATCCCACGTGCTGGCAGGCACGGCGCTTGTTCTTGACGTAAACCGCCGACGCGGGGTCCTCGCCGACCAGGACCACGGCCAGGCCGGGCACCCGATGCCCCTGGGTCACGCGCTTGGCCACCCGACGGCCGATGTGGTCGAGCAATTCCTGGGCGATGCGCTTGCCGTCGAGGATGCGTGCGGTCATGGGAAGTCGCCCTGAGAAAAGCAGGGGATTATCGCCGATGCGGCCCCTGGAGTGTATGCGGGAGCGCGCCTTGCGCGCGATCCCGATACAGCCACCCATCGCGCGCAGGGCGCGCGCCTACCTGTCGAGAGACATTGTCGACCGGATACCCGGCGCGCGACGATAGCCCCACGCATCCCCACGTGCCGCCAGAATGACCATCGATACCGTGCCTTACCCGCAAGACCTCACCGACGGCGTCGTTCGCCTTCGCGCCTATCGCGATACCGATGCCGACGCCATGGCCGAGGCGGTGCGCGAATCCGCCGCGAGCGTCGGGCGCTGGATGCCCTGGGCGCGCGCCGACTACGACACGGCCACGGCGCAAGACTGGATCCGTCTGTGCAAGCAGGCCTGGTTACTGGGCGACGGCTTCGAAATGCTGATCGAGGACGCCCACACAGGGCGCTACCTCGGCGGCATGGGCGTCAATCAGCGTCACCGCGAGCATCGTTTCGCCAACCTGGGCTATTGGCTCCGGACGTCGGCCCACGGTAAAGGCTACGTCACCCGCGCGGGCAAGCTCGCCCTTGGTTTCGCCTTCGAGACCGTGCGCCTGACCCGCATCGAAATCGTCGCCGCACGCGAGAACCATCCCAGCCGGAAGGCCGCTGAACGCATCGGAGGTGTTTTCGAAGGTATGTTACGTAACCGACTATTAATCAACGGAAAACCGTTCGATGCCGCGATGTATTCGCTGGTGCCCGGCGATCGCTAGCCCGCCGCCGCGCACATCCGTTCGAGGTCGACATAGCCCGCGAACCCTGCTCCAGGCCCGCAACCGGGGCACTGCGGATCGCGGCGCAGGGTCAACTCCCGGAAGCGCATGCCGAGCGCGTCATACGTCAGCAGGCGACCGACGAGGGGCTCGCCGATGCCGAGCAGCAGCTTGACCGCTTCGGTGGCCTGGAGCAGCCCCACCGTACCCGGCAGCACGCCGAGCACGCCCGCCTCGGCGCAGTTCGGCGCGTCGGCCGCCGACGGCGGTTCGGGAAACAGGCAGCGGTAACACGGAGAGTCGTCGCGTCGCGGGTCGAAGACGCTGACCTGGCCGGTGAATCGTTCGATGGCGGCGTAAATCATCGGCAGGCCGAGTCGTCGCGTGGCCGCGGCAAGAAGGTAGCGCGTGGCGAAATTGTCGGCGCCGTCAATCACGAGGTCGTGCCCCCGGACGAGCGCCTCGACGTTGTCCGCGCCGAGGCGGTCGACCACGGTCTGCACGGTGACGCGGGGATTGAGCGCGGCGAGCGTCATCCGGGCCGACTCCGCCTTGCTCAGGCCCACGCGGGCGTCGGCGTGCACCACCTGGCGATGCAGGTTGGAGCGCTCGACGCGATCGTCATCCACCAGGGTGATGTGGCCCACGCCCGCCGCCGCCAGGTAGAGCAACGTCGGCGCGCCGAGCCCACCGGCGCCGATGACCACGACGCGTGACGCGGCAAGTCGGGCCTGCCCGCCCTCGCCCACCTGCGGCAAGCGTACCTGGCGTGCATAGCGTTCGGCCGCGTCGGTATCGAGGGCGCCGGCGGTCATGGCAAGCCCGGCGGCCTTCCAGGCGGCGATGCCCCCGGTGACCGAAGCGACCCGGGCATAACCCATGCGCTGGAGCGTCTCGGCGGCGAGCAGCGAGCGCTGGCCGCTGCCGCAGAGCAACAGCAGTTCCCGATCCCGGTCGGGCTCAGCCTGTTCGATACGGAGTTCGAGGAACCCCCTTGAGATGCCGAGGGCATCCTCCGGCGCCCCCGAGGCGCGCTCGTTATCGTCGCGCACGTCGATCAGAAGCGCGCCAGCGCGCTGTCGAGCGTGCGCCTGCTCGGCGCTAACCTGGGGAATACGCGAACGCAGCGCGGCAAGCCAGCGTTCGCGATCGGGACCTTCATTCATGCGGACACCTCGACAGAGGCGGCGTGTTACTTTTCGCGCCGCTTCGCGTTGCGGATCATGCGCTGGCGATGCCGCTGCTGGCTTTCGGTCAGCACGTTGCGCCGACCGGCGAACGGGTTGTCGCCGTCACGGAATTCGATGCGGACGGGCGTGCCTTCGAGCCGGAAGCGCTTGCGGAAGAAGCCTTCGAGGTAGCGCCGGTACGCCGGGGCGATGTGCTTGGTACGGCTGCCGTGGATCACGATCGTGGGCGGATTGGAGCCGCCCGGATGGGCGAAACGCAGCTTGGGCGCGTGCCCGCGGACCAGCGGCGGCTGATACGCCTCATAGGCACGCTCGAGCGTACGGGTGAGCTCGGACGAGCCCAGTTCCTTCGTCGCCGCGGCGTGCGCGCGGATCACCGCCTTCATCAGCTCGCGCAAGCCGGAGCCATGCAGGGCCGAGATGAAGACGGTTTTCGCCCAATCCGCGAACTGCAGCCGGCGCTCAAGCGCCTTCTGGGTCTGCTCGCGCTGGTAGCTGTCCATGCCGTCCCATTTGTTGACGGCGACGACCAGCGCCTTGCCCTCTTCGATCACGTGGCCGATGAGGGTGAGATCCTGATCGGCGAGGTTCTCGCGCGCGTCGATCATGATGACCGTGACCTGGGCCGCGGAAATGGACTGCAGGGTCTTGATGACGCTGAACTTTTCCACCGCTTCTTCAACGCGGGCCTTGCGCCGGACGCCCGCCGTGTCGATCAGGGTGTAGCGCCGCCCGTCGCGTTCGAGCGATACCCGGATGGGATCGCGCGTGGTGCCGGCAAGATCGGAAACGATCAGGCGGTCTTCGCCGAGCAGGCGATTGATCAGGGTGGACTTGCCCGCGTTGGGACGGCCGACGATGGCGACGCGAATGCCCTGCTCTTCCTCGGACGGCGCGTCGTCCTCGTCCTCCTCGGGCAGGTGCGGCATCGCCCTCGCCACCAGGACGTCCACGCCACGGCTGTGCGCGGCCGACGCGGGAATCGTCTCGGCGACGCCGAACGACGCGAATTCCGCCATGACGGTCGGCTCGTCGGTGCCGTCGGTCTTGTTGACCACGACCACGATCGGCTTACCGCTGCGACGCAGCTCACCGAGGATGGCCGCGTCGAGGGGCAGCACGCCGTCGCGGGCGTCCACCACGAACACGAGGAGGTTCGCTTCGGCGATGGCGAGGCGGACCTGCTGGGCGGTCAGCCCCTCGATGCCTTCATCGCTGCCGGACAGGCCGCCGGTGTCGACCACCACGAACGGGCGCGCACCGAGATGGCACACGCCGTAGTGGCGATCACGGGTGACGCCGGGCATGTCTGCGACAAGTGCATCCCTGCTACGCGTCAGCGCATTGAAAAGGGTCGACTTGCCGACGTTGGGTCGGCCGACCAGGGCGATGACGGGAAGCATGGGAAAAGCAGATGTCCTTCAGGTTCAGTGCGCGACGCGGTAGGCGGCGATGTTGCCCTTCACGTCCTCGACGTAAACGACGTCGCCGACCACGACCGGCTGGGCGCGGATGGCTTTCTTGGAGAGGCGCTCACGGCCGACGATCTTGCCGTCGCTGCCGTTGAGCCAGTGGATGTAACCCTCGAGGTCGCCGACCACCACGTAGTCGCCGTCGGCGGCCGGGCCGCTGAGCCAGCGGTATTTCAGGGCGTCCTGCTTCCAGATGTTGGCGCCGCTGGACTTGTCGAAGGCGAACACCTGCGACTGGTCGTCGACCGCGTACACCGCGTTGCCATGGACGTCGAGCGAGGTATACGTGGACAGCGGGTGGTTCCACAGCGGGCGGCCGCTGGGACCGTCCACCGCGGTGAGCTGGCCGTGATAAGCGGCGCCGTAAAGCGTGGTGCCGTCGAGCACGATGGCGCCGTCGGCGTCGCTCAGGCGGTCGATCTCGGTGCGGCCTTCGCCGCTGGCGAGGGTCTGCTCCCAGAGCTTCTCGCCGTTGTCGAGGCGGATCGCCACGAGCTTGCCGGCATCGCTGCCCATGAAGACCACGCCGTTGGCGACCAGCAGGCGGCCATTGCCGCGCAGGCTGAGCGCCGGCACCTGGGACTGGTCGAACACCCAGCGACGCTCGCCGGTGCCCGCGTCGAGGCCATAGACGCGACCGTCGTTGCAGCGCACGACCACGAGGCCACCGACGATGGCCGGCGTGGTGATGACTTCGCTGGAGACTTCGGCCGCCCAGCGGCGCTCGCCGTCCTTCGCGTTCATC
>CAJYHU010000409.1 GCA_913774655.1 uncultured Luteibacter sp.
CCTCGGCCAGGCCCAGCGCCACCGCCACGCCGACCGCCGCGGCGGGAATCGCCAGCGCGGCGAGCGTGCTGACCAACAACGCGGCGACACGGCGGCGTGGCGTGCCAAGCGCGCGGAGCAGCGCCACTTCGGACGCCTTGCGCCGCGCGTACCGCGCCGACGCCAGGGCAATGGCCACGCCTGCGAGCAACGCCGACAACAGCGCCGTCAGGCGCAGGAACGCGCCGGCGCGATCGAACGCGTTGCGCATGCGCTCCTGCATCTTCTCCGGCGTGATCAGTTCGGCGCCGGCGGGCAGGGGTGCGTTTTCGACGGCCATGCGCCATGCCGCCACCGCCGAGGGGGCGCCCGCGACCAGCAGGCGATGACGTGCGCGACTTCCGACCGAGAGCAGGCCGGCGTCGCTGGCGTCGTCGAGGTTCATCAGCGCGCGCGGCGCGAGTGCGAAAAGCTCGCCGCCGTCGGGTTGCCGGACCAGCTCGGCCGACACGCGCAGGTCGCGTCCGCCGATCTGCACGCTCTGGCCCGGCCGGATGCCGAGGCCGACCATCGCGCGATGGTCGAGAAATACCTCGCCGCGCGCCGGTCCATGGGCGTCGCGCTCGCGCCCGTCGACGCCGCGCACGCTGAGCGTGCCGCGCAAGGGGTAAGCGGCATCGCTGGCGAGCACGTCGAGCAACTGGCTGTGTTCGCCGACGAAGGCCACGCTTCGGAACTGGGCGCCGCGCGAGGCGCGCAGGCCATCGTCGAGCGCCGAGCGGTGGGGGGGGGGGGGCTGGGGGGGGGGTGCCGAGATGCCGACGTCGCCGCCGATGAGTTCGGCCGAGCTGGCGAGGATGCCGCGCTCCAGCCGCGTGGAAATCGTGGCGACGACGCCCAGGGCGATCACGGCGAGCACGAGCGAGGCGGCAAGGGTGCGCAGCTCCACGAGATGCCACTCGCGGCGCAGCGTGCGCAGGGCGAGGCGGGCGACGTTCACGCGTTCACCCCGAGGCGTCCTTCGCGCAATTCGGCCGATCGCGCGCAGCGCGCGGCCAGGCGCGGATCGTGGGTCACGAGGATGAGCGTGGTCGCGTGTTGCCGGTTCATCTCGAACAGGAGGTCGCCGACATGGTCGCCGGTGTGCTGATCGAGGTTGCCGGTGGGCTCGTCGGCGAACAGGATGCGAGGACCGTGCACGAAAGCGCGGGCGAGCGCCACCCGCTGCTGTTCGCCGCCGGACAACTGCGCGGGATAATGGCGTCGGCGCGCGCCCAGCCCCACGGTCTCCAGCGCCGCTCGTGCGCGCTCCCTGGCCTGGTCGTCGCCCTCCAGCTCCAGCGGCAGCATGACGTTCTCTTCCGCCGTCAGGGCGGGAAGGAGGTGGAACGACTGGAACACGAAGCCGACCAGGCGCCGCCGCATGGCGGCACGGGCTTCCTCGTCCATCGATTCCAGTGGCTGGCCATCGAGCCGGATGCGGCCCGCGCTGGGAACGTCCAGGCCGGCGAGCAGTCCCAGCAGGGTCGTCTTGCCCGAGCCCGACGCGCCAATGATGGCGAAGCTCTCGCCTGCGTCCACCCGCAGGTTCACGCCCGAAAGGATGTCGAGCTGCCCCTCCGGACCGAAAACCGACTTGCTAACATCCGCCACTTCGAGAAGAACACGGGAAGAATCGCTCATGCGTCGTTGCCTGATGGTCCTGTTGCTGTTCGTCTGGGGCGCCATGGCCCACGCGGCCGATGTGCCGCGCAAGGTGCTGGTGCTCGGGGATTCGCTGTCGGCGGCGCATAACATTCCGGTGGATGCCGGATGGGTGCGCCTGTTGAACGTTCGCACGACGAAGATGGCGACGCCGTGGACGATGGTCAATGCCAGCATCAGCGGCGAGACTTCGCTCAGCGGCCGCCATCGGCTGCCCGCGCTTTTGAAAAAAGAAAAACCTGGCGTGGTGGTGATCGAGCTGGGTGCTAACGATGGGCTTCAGGGGCTGCCGCTCAAGGCGTTGGCGGACAATCTCGACAGCATGATCGAGGCGTCGAAGGACGCCGGGGCGAAGGTGTTGCTGCTCGGCATCGAACTGCCTGTCAATTACGGCCCGCAGTACCGCGACGGCCTGCGCGCGGTCTACGCCGACGCCGCGAAAAAATACGACGTGCCGTTGGTGCCTTTTTTGCTCGAGGGAGTAGCGCTCGATCCCACATTGATGCAGGATGACGGCCTTCATCCCACGGCGCGGGGCGAACCGAAGGTGGCGGAGAATGTGTGGAAAACGCTTGCGCCGCTGTTGATGTAAACGACGTCACGTCGACGTTGCACTACCCAGAATGAACTCAGGTTTTGGCCTTCACGTTGCACTCACTGGCCCGGCCTTTAACTTTTCACATTTGTGAACTGCCCAAGAGGAGTCGAGCGATGAGCAACCGTGATGAACAGGCTGGCCTGGTACTCCTCGTAGAGGACAACCGCCAGATCGCCGAAATGGTGGGCGAATTCCTCGAGCGCCGTGGCTATTCGGTCGACTACGCCGCCGACGGCGTGAGCGGCCTGCACCTGGCGGTGTCCAACAGCTACGACGTGGTCGTGCTCGACCTCATGCTGCCCGGCATGGACGGCCTGGACGTGTGCCGCAAGCTGCGCAAGGACGGTAAGAAATCCACCCCGGTGCTGATGCTGACGGCGCGCGATACGCTGGAAGACAAGCTGGTCGGCCTTGAGGCCGGCGCCGACGATTACCTCGTCAAGCCGTTCGAGGTGCGCGAGCTGGAAGCCCGCCTGCGTGCCCTGATCCGCCGCGATCGCCGCCAGGTGTCGTCGGAGGTGCTGACGGTGGGCGACATGACCCTCGACACGGCGACGCTCCGCCTGACCCGTGGCGGCCAGGAGCTCACCGTCTCGCCGATCGGCCTGAAGCTGCTGGCCATCCTCATGCGCGAATCGCCGCGCGTGGTCAGCCGTCGCGACATCGAACGCGAGATCTGGGGCGACACGCTTCCCGATTCGGACACGCTGCGCTCGCACCTTTACAACCTGCGCCGCGTGATCGACAAGCCGTTCGACCGGCCGTTGCTGCACACGATTCATTCCGCGGGATATCGCCTGGCCGACCTCGATTCCGAAGTCGCCGCGTCCCAGACCGCTTGATCACGACGCGGGGCTGGATGTAGCGACGTATGGAAGAGGGCCGTTCGCAGGATAGACGTCGCCGGCGCGGATCGTTCCGCTCCCGCGTCGCCGTCGTCATGACCTTGCAGACCCTGGTGGTCGTGATCGCATCGATCATGGCCGTCAACAACGTGGCGCCGATCGGCGCCGCGGTGGCGATCATGCTTTGCTCCGGTGGCCTCGCCTGGCTCGCGGTGTCCCGCGAATGGCTGCCGGTGGCCGCGCTGGCCCGTCTGCTCGAAGCGTGGGACCCGGAAAGCCCCGACATGGATGGCCTGCGTAGCGGCGGCGAGCGGCGTTCAGATAACGACGTGGCTTCGTTGGTGAAGGGTCTCCACGGTCTGGCGTCGCGCATCGAAGGCTACGGCGAGCGGGAGCGCAACTTCACCCGCGACGCCAGCCACGAGCTGCGCAGCCCGCTCACGGTCATCAAGATGTCGTCCGACATGCTGGCCGAGGAGACGTCGCTTTCGGAGTTTGGTCACCGCTCCCTCGAACGCATCCGTCGTTCGACCCGCGAGCTGGAATCGCTGGTAGAGGCCTTCCTGATTCTCTCCCGCGAGTCCGACCAGGGCCTCGCCGAAGAGGACTTCGTGGTCAACAAGGTGCTCCGCCAGGAAGTGGACTACGCCCGCGAACTGATCGCGGGTCGCCCGGTGGAGTTGATCCTCGACGAGCCGGCCTCGTTCGCGCTGCACGCCTCGCCGCGGGTATTCGCCGTGCTTTGCGGTCAGCTCATCCGGCACGCGCTGCAACAGACCGACCAGGGCACCATCGTGGTCACCGTCATGCCGGGCAGCGTAAGCGTCATCAATCCGGCCGTGGATGCCCCCGAGCCGGGCAGCCGGCGGCACGCGTCGGTGGACCGGCATGGTTTCGACCTGGCCATCGCACGCCGCCTGTCGGACCGCTTCCAGTGGCCGCTCGAACTGCGCTCGCTGCCGGGCGCCAGCCGCGTGGCGAGCATCCGCTTTCCGAACCCCCATCCCATCGAAGCCTGAGTGCCGCCGCGCGGCTCGATCGCCCGGCGCGTTAGGGCATGAGTCGTGCGATACGCTCCGCGGTGAGTGCGCCGCTCAAGGCGTTCTTCGATCCGTCCGCGCGTATCACCAGCGTGCGTGGCGTCTCGCCGCCCCACGTTGGATCGATGAGAAAATTCAGCCGCTCCGGGCTTGGATCGGCGTAGGCGCGTGACGGCACGCCGTCGAGCTTGGCGGCCTTGAGCCGGGCCTCCAGCGCAGCTGCCTGGCCGATCGCGTCGGTGGCGACGAAAACGAGGTCGACGTTCTCGTGATTGCGTTGCCAAGCGAGCAAGGCGGACAGGTTTTCTTCGCAGTAGGCGCAATCCAGCGCCCAGATCGCAATCACCTTGGCGCCTTTCGCGGGGGGGAGCAGCAGGGCGGTCACGTCCGCTTTCGCCAGAGGCGTGACCGGCGCGGCCTGGGCCGCGCACGCGCAGGCCAGCGCGGCGATCGCGACGAGGCACTTCATCGCGCCGCGTCCGCAGGCACCAGGCGGAAGCTTCCACCGGGGTTCCATGCCACGAACGCCTGGTGATTGGCGAGTACCAGCTTCGGCCAGCCTGACGCGCCATCGGTATGCGCAATGGCCTTCGCCTCGCCGAAATGCGCTCCGCCGTCGGTCGATGCGCGCAGCATCAGATCGAGGCCCGCGGCCGTCATCTGGTTCCACACGATCCACACGCGCCGGCCATCCACGGCAAGGTCGGCGTGCGATGCGCCGGTGGTCGCGACGGTGGCCGCATGGCGCGGGGGCTGGCCGGGTACGAGCTGACCGTAGGTGATGGTGGGCGCGTCGTTCGCCGCGCTGAACCACACGGCGTGCTTTACGCCCGCCGCGTCGATCGCGAGCGAGGGGCCGTGATGGGGGCATCCTTCGATGTGCCACTGGGTGAAGGTCGCGCGCGCCACCTGGGGTGCCTTGCCGTCGACCGGCAGGGTCGCGACGGCATGGTCCCGGATGTTGTCGCCGTAGATGGCCCGGAAGAAGGCGTCGATCGATCCATCCGGTGCGCGGGCGAGAGCGATGCGGCAGCACTCGCAGCTCTGATCGACGATCTTTCGCTCCGGCGCGAAATGCGCACCCCGGTCGGTGGACCAGCTGTAGTAGGTGGCGGCGCCCAGGTAAGGCTTGCCGGCCTGGGTCGCGGCTTCGAGATCGCGTTTGTCGATCCAGGCCACCACGACCCGGCCCTGGCCGTCGACGGCCAGGGCATCGAAGCGGTGGGTGATCTCGGCCCGGTCGGCATGCACCGTCGCGGGCAGGTCGAAATGCGCACCATCGTCCAGCGACCGCGAGAACCGGACGAAACCGGTCCAGGGCGCCTTGCGCGGCTGCGACCAGGTCACGTAGATCTCGCCGTGGGGGCCGAGGGCGACCTTCGGCCGGTTTTCGCCCTCGGCGTAGATCGGCTCACCGGTGGGATTGACGATGGTCGTCAGGGTGAAGTCCTTGCCCATGTCGTCCGATCGCCGCACGCGGACGTGTTCGCCGATCGTGTCGACCACCCACAGGCGTCCCTTCGCGTCGATGGCGGCATCGAAACCGAACGCCGCCTCGTGGCCCATCGACATGCCGTGCATGTCGTGGGCCGGGATCGCGGGCGCGACGGCCAGGGCGGCAAGCAGCAGGAGCCGACGCATGGTCAGAGGTCCTCGGGACGTTCGCGCACGGGATGCTTGCTGAGCTTGCGTTGCAGGGTGCGCCGGTGCATGCCCAGCCGGCGTGCGGTCTCGGAGATATTGCCTTCGCATTCGGTGAGCACGCGCTGGATGTGTTCCCACTCCAGCCGTCGCAGCGGCAACGGGGCGTCCGGGGCATCGACGAAGTCGTCGGCGTCGGCGGGGCCGTTGTCGCCGTCCAGCAGGGCGCGGACCACGGCGTCGGCGTCCACCGGCTTGGCCAGGTAATCGTGCGCGCCGCGCTTGATGGCTTCCACGGCCGTGGCGATCGAGGCATAGCCGGTGAGCAGCAGCACGCGGATGTCCGGCACCAGCGACTGGAGTTCGGGGATCAGGCGCAGCCCGTTCTCGTCGCCGAGCTTGAGGTCTAGCACGCAGTAGCGCGGCTGGTGCCGACGGGTCAGCGCCCGCGCGTCGTCGACGTTGCCTGCCGTCATGACCTCGAAACCGCGCGAGGTGAGCGCGCGGCCGAGCACCCGGGCGAAGGTGGCGTCGTCGTCGACGATGAGCAGGGGGCGGCCGGTGGGAGGCGTCAGTTCGTTCATGCAAGGTCTCCGATGACCGAAAGGGGCAGGCGCAGGCGCATCTGGGCGCCGTGGCCGGTATTGCTGGCGGCGAGCTCGCCGTCGAGGCGTTCGGCCGTGGCCTCGGCCAGGGCAAGTCCGATGCCCAGGCCGGTGTCTTTCTGCGACAGGCCGAGCGTGCCGAGTTCGTCGAATTCGTCGAATCCCGGTCCTTCGTCGGTGACGACGAGTTCGAGCCAGCGTCCGTCGAGGCGGATGCCGAACGATACCGACGCGCTGTCGTTGAGCGCGGAGGCGTCGGCGGCGTTGTTGAGCAGGTTGATCAGCGCGTGGCGCAGGCCCGGCGGCGAGCGCAGGCGAAGGCGGCCGGCGTTCGGTTCGACGTCGAGGGTGACGTCCGCTTCAGGCCGCAGTAGCTGGAAACGCTCCATGCAGCTGTGGATGAACTCGTTGAGCGTCATCCGCTCCGGCTCCTGGGAGAGCTGCGCCTTGCCGAAGGCCACCATCTCGCGAAGGATGGTGCGGCAGCGCTCGACCTGGCTTTCGAGCAGGTCGAGGTCGTCGCCCAGGGCATTGTCGCCCGCGTGATCGCGGCGGATCTCCGGCAGCAGCGTGCGCATCGTGGCAAGCGGGGTGTTGAGTTCGTGCGCGGCACCGGCTGCCTGCGTGGCGATGGCGAGGATGCCCTCGTCGCGCAGGGCCCGCTCGCGCACGCGCTGCACTTCGTCCTGCTGCACGCGGATGGCCTTGGCGAGGTTGCTGATGAACACGCCCAGCAGGATCGCCATGATGACGAAGTTCACCCCGAGGCCGGCCACGTAGAGGTCGAAATCCAGCCCCTTGTTGCCCAGGCTCGGCAGGGGCAGGTGATAGGGCACCAGCAGCACATAGGCCATGCCGGTGAGGATCGCCACCAGCGACACGCCGGCGATGGAAAGCGCCGCCGCCGACAGGCCGATCGGCACCAGGAGCAGCGTCACAAACGGATTGGCGGCGCCGCCGGTGAAGTAGAGCAGGTAGCCGAGGACGAGCGTGTCCGCGGCGATGTGCACGATCGCCTCGCCTTCGGTCAGTTTCCAGGGCATGCCCAGGCGGAAGGAGGCCGCCGCCGCGAACACGGCCAGCACGCATACGCCAAGCATCAGGGGCAGCAGGGGGACGTCGAGCTTGAGCAGGGTGACGCAGGAAAGGATCGCGACGCTCTGCCCGGCGATGGCGCACAGGCGAAGCCAGGCGAGGGTGCGCGCTAGCGCGAAAGGACCGGAGCGGGACGTCGGGGAATGCAGGTGGTCGCTCACGTCGATCTCTTCATGGACGAAGGGCCGCCGGGGCGGCCCTTCGCGGGGTGTTACAGGTCTTCGTTGTGCACCGGGGGCACGGGCGGCACGTCGGCCAGCGCGTGATCCAGCGACAGCCGGCGCATCAGCGGCAGCATGGCGATGGCGATCACGGTGCACCCGATGCCGACGAACCCCAGCTTGTTGAACAGGCTGGTGTAGATCGGCAGCGACTGCATCGGATCGGTGATGTCCTTGGGGATGGCGGCAAAGTTGGCCACCACGCTGCCCATATACTGCGACACGCCCGAGGCGACGTAATAGGCGCCCATCATGAAGCCGCCCATGCGCGCCGGCACGTAGCGAGCGATCATCGCCAGGCCCAGGCCACTCACCAGCACCTCGCCGAGCGAGTAGAAGCCGTAGCCCCAGACCATGTACCACGACGAGATCTGGCCACCGACGGCGCTGAGCGCGCCCAGGCCGTACATGAAGAAGCCGACGGCGACCGCGGCGAAGCCCAGCGCGAACTTGGCGGCCACGGAGAAATCCTTGCCGTGCCGGCCGAGCGTGTTGTAGATCCAGACGAGGATCGGCGACAGGATCACGATCCAGATCGCGTTGAGCGACTGGAACTGCTCCGGGATCCAGCGGAAGATCGGCATGCCGAACAGGCTGAACTCGAGGTCGACGTTGCGCTGGGCGAACAGATTCAGCGACGTCGACATCTGCTGATAGAAAATGAAGAAGAAGATCGTCTGTACGGTCAGCACCAGGGCGGCGATCAGGCCGGCGCGCTCGCTTTTTTCCACCGAGCGGATCAGGTGCACGAAGATGCCGAGGATGACCACGCCCGCGAGGTACACGCAGGCCTCGGCCACGCCCTGGTTGCGCAGGATGTACGCCGACGCCGCGATGATCGCCACGCCGCCGAGCGCCACGCCCAGCACGTTGCGGGCCACGAGCGGACGCTCGTCCGGTGCCGAACCGATGTGGGCCAGCGTGTGGCGCATGAAGAAGTAATTGATGAGGCCGAGGATGAGGCCGATCGAGCAGACGCCGAAGGCCGTGTGCCAGCCCAGCGCGTCGTTGTAGTGCTGGCCGACGTAATCGCGGATCCACGGCGTGAGCAGCATCGAGATGGTCGAGCCGATGTTCACCGCCATGTAGTAGATGGTGAAGGCGCTGTCGATCTTCACCTCGTCGCCTTCGTAGATCTTGCGCACGAGGTTGCCCGCGTTGGGCTTGAACAGGCCGTTGCCCAGGATGATGACGCCCAACGCCACGTACAGGAACAGCGCGTTGTTGGTCGGAATCCACAGCATCGCGTAGCCGAACATCAGGACGACCGCGCCGGTCAGCATGGTGCGGCGGGTGCCGATGAACTTGTCGCCGATCCAGCCGCCGATGGCGGGGGTGGCGTAGATCAGGGCGGACGCGGCGCCCCAGATGAGGTTCGAGTCGGCTTCGGCAAAGCCGAGCTTCTTGACCATGTAGGTGACCATCAGCACCTGCATGCCGTAGAAGCCGAAGCGCTCCCACATTTCGATGAGGAAGACCGTGCTGAACGACTTGGTCTGGGAAACGGGCGGGTTCTGGATTGCCATGTAGATTCCGTGCGCATTGGACACAGCGAGCCGCAAAAAAACGCGGCTCCCGTTGCCATGACCCTGAACGAGGCCATAACTGGTCAAGGGTAACCCAAATGGTCCAACGGGTTGTGCTGCGCTGCCAGAGGGGCGCGGCGATTCGCCACGTGCGCCTGCGCTCCGGCGCGCCCGGACCGCCCGACGGGGGCGTTGTGGCATAGTAGCGCGCCTTTTCCCGCTATCCGCCGTCGGTCCGCCATGTCGCATCGCATCAACCCGTCCGCCCTCCGGATCGCCATCGCGGCGGTCGCCACGGGCGTCTGACCGCCATGGCGTCCAACGTTCCGCGCGGTCCGCGCCAGATTTTCGCGGCGTTCCAGTGGTCGATGAAAGGGTTGAAGGCGTGTTTCCGTCACGAGGCGTCGTTCCGGCTGGAGGTGTTCCTGGCCGTCGTGGTCGTGCCCCTCGGCTTGTGGGTCGGCAACGGCGCTGTCGAGAAGATCGTGCTGGTGACCTTTCCCATGCTCGTGCTCTCGGCGGAGCTGCTCAACTCGGCCATCGAGGCCGTGGTGGACAAGGTCAGTCCGGAGTTCCACGAACTCGCCGGACGGGCCAAGGATATGGGCTCGGCGGCGGTGTTCCTGCTCCTGGTGATGGTCGTCCTGAGCTGGGTGCTCATTCTCTGGCCAAGATTTTTCTGAGGTTGGTCGCCCGGTCCGGCGGGCGACGCCCGCGATCCCGGGATGCCTTGGCCGCGGAACCACGGGACAGGCCCTGCCGATGGCCAGACCGCCTGGCTAGCCGCCGATATCACGCGCTTTGCGATACCTTGTGCGGCACATCCAAGGAATCGTCGCCATGAAGACACTCATCCGCACCGTCGCCCTGATCCTGCTTGCCGGCTTTCTGTCCGGTTGCGGCTACAACGCGATCCAGCGCGAAGACGAGGCCGTGAAGGCGGCCTGGTCCGAGGTACTCAACCAGTACCAGCGCCGCGCCGACCTCGTGCCGAACCTGGTCAACACGGTCAAAGGGTACGCTCAGCACGAGGAGCGGGTACTCACGGAGGTGACGAACGCCCGCGCCAAGGTCGGGCAGGTTCAGCTCAGTCCCGACCAGGCGAACGATCCCGCCGCCCTGGCGAAGTTCCAGGCCGCGCAGGGGCAATTGTCCGGCGCCCTTTCGCGCTTGCTCGTGGTCAGCGAGAACTACCCGCAGCTGAAGGCCGACGGGTCGTTCCGCGACCTCCAGGCGCAGCTCGAAGGCACCGAGAACCGCATCACGGTGGCGCGCAAGCGATACGTCGATGCCGTGCAGTCGTATAACACCCTGATCCGCTCGTTCCCGACCAACCTCACCGCGAAGGTGATGGGTTACGCTGTGAAGCCGAACTTCAGCGTGGAGAACGAAAAGGCCATTTCCACCGCCCCGACGGTGGACTTCGGCGGCACGCCTGCCCCGGCCACCTCGGCCGCGCGCTGATGCCTCGCGCCGCCGCGGGGCTGCTGCTGGCTTTCGCGCTGCTGGTGTCGCCCCGGGCGGCACCGGCGGCCGACGAGCCCGCCGTGCCGCGGCTGACGCGGCATGTCACCGACCACACCGGCACGCTCGATGCCGCGCAGGTCGACCAGCTCGACGCGCGACTGGTGGCGCTAGAGAAAGCCAAGGGGGCTCAGGTCGTGGTGCTGATGGTGCCCACGACGCAGCCCGACGATCTGGAGAGCTATTCGCTCCAGGTCGCCGAGACCAACAAGGTCGGCCGCAAGGGGCCCGACGACGGCGTGCTGTTGCTGCTGGCGAAGAACGACCGCCGGGTGCGTATCGAAGTGGGATACGGCCTGGAGGGTGCGCTGCCCGACGCGATCGCGGCGCGCATCATCCGCGAATACATGGCGCCGAAGCTGCGCGCCAACGACTACTACGGCGGCATCAACGAAGCGCTCAACGCCATCACCCAGATCGTGCAGGGCGAGTCGTTGCCCCCACCGGTGAATCCTGACGACGCCCACGAGCGGCGTAACGGCGGCGGCCACCTCCTGTTGCCCCTGATCTTCGGCGTGCTGTTCCTGCGCGGCGTGCTCGGTCGCGCGCCCCTCGGCGTGCGCATGCCGCTGGGTGGCGCGGTGACGGGTGGGCTCGGCTGGCTGTTCATGCATTCCCTGGTCGGCGGCGTGATCGGCCTCATCGCCGGCGCGCTGTTCATGGCCATTCCCCTCGGTGCCGGCCGCTCTATCGGCGGCGGCGGCTGGGGCGGGTTCGGCGGCTGGGGCGGAGGCGGCTTCGGCGGGGGCGGCGGTTTCGGTGGCGGAGGCGGGGGAGGCGGTTTCAGTGGCGGCGGCGGTAGCTTCGGTGGCGGCGGCGCCTCGGGGAACTGGT
>CAJYHU010000410.1 GCA_913774655.1 uncultured Luteibacter sp.
CCACACCACCACGCGCCCATCCTTGGCGACCAGTTCCATCAGGCCCGAATCGTGCCCCATGGTCGTGACCCGCTCGAGATAGGTACGAAAATCCGGCGCGCGCTCGGGGCGCATGAAGTGGGTAAAGGGCATGCCGAGCACTTCGGCCGTGGCATAACCCAGCGCCCGGGCCGCGGCGGGATTGACCGACATCAGGATGCCCTGGGCGTCGTGCGTGCAGATAAACCCCAGGCTGTGCTGAAACAATGTACGGAAACGACGCTCGCTGGTTTCGAGCGCCTCCACCGCCTGGCGTCGCACCGTGACGTCCTGCAAGGCACCGATGAAGCCCACGAGCTCATCGCCCTCGCGGATCGCATCGCCCTGGGCGTGCACCCAGATGTCACGCCCGCTCGCCGTGCGCAGGGGCAACTCGAGATCCCATCCGGTGCCCGTGCTGCGGCAGCGTTCGATGACCTCACGCAGGGTGACCTGGGCATCGGGGGCGTAGTAGCCGATCGCTTCGTCGAGGGTGGGCTGGTGGCCGATGGGACGATCGTGGATGCGGCAGGTCTGGGCGGACCAGATCAGCATGTCGGTGCGCAAATCCCACTGCCAGCCGCCCACGCCCGCGACGTGTCCGGTGCGCTCGAGAAACCGCTCGCTCGCGGCGAGCGCGGTCTGCATTTTTACGATCGCCTCGGACCGCTGGCGTTCGCGCACGGCTTCCCGTTCCAGCGTCTCGGCGCGCACCACCGCCATGGCGCGCTGTTCGAGCGCTTCGCCGGTGGCGCGACCCAGGGCTTCGAGCGCCTTGCGCTGCACGGGAGTGAGTTCGCGCCGGGTGTGATCGATCACGCACAGCGAGCCCAGGCGAACACCGTCGCTGAGCACGATGGGCATGCCGGCGTAGAAACGGATGTGTGGCGAGCCGGTCACCAACGGATTGCTGGCGAAACGCGGATCTTCGATGGCGTCGGGCACTTCGAGGATCTGGTCGTCGCGGATGGTGTGGTCGCAGAACGCGATGTCGCGGGCGGTCTGGGGGATATCCGCCAGCCCGATGTTGGCCTTAAACCACTGCCGCTCCGCGTCGAGCAGCGTGATGAGAGCGATAGGGGTGCCCGCCACGAGCGCCGCGGCCTCCGCCAGCGCGTCGAAGAGCGGCTCGGATCCGGAGTCGAGCACCTGGAGCGCGTCGAGGCGTGCCAACCGCAGGGCTTCGATGTCGGCTTGATCGTGGGGCATTCGGCGGGCTCCTGGGTTGGAGCTAGCTTAGCGAGCCCGGTGGAACGATCAAGTCACAAAACACTCTGGGCGGCGGCGACGCAGGGACGCATCTTCACACGCCGGGCGTCGTCCGGATGCGTCCCCGGTACGCACCCGAACACCCCGACTTGCCGAAGTCGTGCCAACCGATCGCATGGGCGATACGACGGCAACCGGCACCGCTGGCGATCGGCCCCTCGACGCCATGCGCCGTCGTGGGGCGGCTCACCTACCTCGCGCGCGCCCCGTCGTCGGCGGTCACCACGGATGCCGCGGCGGCGATCACGCGCTCGAGGGAACAGGACAGAGTGTCGTCCTTGCCCAGTTCACTCACCCCGTTGACTTCGATCAGCAGCGTTTCCGACGCCTCGGCCAGCGTCTCGGCACCCGCCTCCCGCGCGTGACTCAGGAGCAGCGCCACGCGAAAGCCGATTTCCTGCAGGTCTTTATCGACGAATGCGCCGGACAGGGCGAGGGCGTCCTCCGCGATCGCCCGTCGAAGCCACGGCAGGTCCGAGTGAATGGCATTCCAGAACGGCACCGTAATCCTTCAGAACTCGCGCCAGACGCTATCGTCGCCCGCCATCGCCGGCACGCGACGCGCCGTGGTCATGGCCATGGGAGCCGGTTCCGGCGCGGGTTCGCGTACCGCCCGGGGTTCGGCCGCCGTGGCGACGGGCGTGCCGACCACCGTGAAAAACGAGACCTGGCGGAGCAGCTCCTGCGAGAGGTCGGACGCGTTCTTGCTCGCCGCGGAGGCCTCCTCCACCAGCGCCGCGTTCTGCTGGGTGACATCGTCCAGCGTCACGACCGCGTTGTTGACCTGGTTGATGCCGGTGGACTGCTCCTGGCACGCCGCGGCGATTTCCTCGACGATGGCGTTGACCGAACGCACGCCCGTGGCGATCGCGTCGAGCGACGTGCCGGTGCGCGCCACCAGGGTGGCACCGGTATCCACCCGCTCGACCGTCGAGGTCACCAGCGCCTTGATGTCTTTCGCCGCCGCACCGCTGCGCTGGGCCAGGTTGCGCACCTCGGTGGCCACCACGGCGAAACCGCGGCCCTGGTCGCCCGCCCGGGCGGCTTCGACCGCCGCGTTCAGTGCCAGCAGGTTGGTCTGGAACGCGATCTCGTCGATCAGGGTGACGATCCCACCGATCTGCCGGCTCGCCTGGGTGATGGCCTGCATCGCTTCGGTGGCTTCCGCGGCGACCTGGCTGCCGGCGTCGGCATCCCCGCGCACGCGCTGCGACAGTTGCCGGGCCTGCTCGGCGCCTTCGGCGTTCTGCTTCACGGTCGCGGCGAGTTCTTCCATCGACGCCGCGGTTTCCTCCAGCGAACTGGCCTGCTCCTGGGTGCGCTGCGAGAGATCATCGTTGCCCTGGGAGATATCGGCGGCCGACGATGACACCTGCTGCGAGATGTGGCGCACGTCGGTGACGATACCCGCCAGGCGCTTGTCCATTTCATCGAGGGCCTGGAGCGTATCCGTGAACTCGTCGTTGCCCGAGACCAAGGTCGTGTTGTTCAACTGACCACCTCGGATAGCCTGGGCCAGCGCGCGAGCGCGCGCCAGCGGCGTGACGATGGCGCGCACGAGGAAGGCCGCGATCGTCAGCAACAGGATCACGCTGACCGCCAGCACGCCGACGGAGATGTTGCGCGTCGTCGCGTAGCTGGCGCCGGCCGCCTCGGAGGCCTCCTGCGCCTGTTTGGTGTTGATCTGCACCAGGTCGTCCATGCGGCTGGCCATGCGTCCCAGTCCCGGCGCCACGCTGCCGATCAACAGGTCGCGCGCTTCGGCGGTCTTGCCCGCGTCGAGCAGGGCCGCGCTCTTCTCGACCAGCGGCATGGTGGCCTTTCGTTCGGCGATATAGGCCTCGGCGGCCTTCTGCTCATCCTCGGCATCGACCTTCGTGGGGTAATAGCGCGACCACGACGCAGCCTCCCGGGCAATGTTGGCCCGGATGCGATCGCCCGTGTCGCGCACGGACGGATCGACGATGGCGTGGTTCAACGCGATGCGAGCGTCGACCACCGCGCGCTGGGTTTCACTCACGTCGATGATCGACTTCACGTTCGCCTCGTAGATGTCCTGGGCAAGCGCGTACGTCTTCTTGGTGCCCAGCAGGCCGTCGGCCCCCAGGAAAAGCATCAGGCCCAGGGCGACGCCCATGGCGGAGAAAATCTTGGTACGAACGGAAAAGCGCATGGTCAGTCCTCTTGGCGGCGGCTGGAGGTACGAATTCAGGCGGGACGATGCGGAAGCGACGGCGATGCCATGTCGCCCAGGGGCGCGTCATCCACGGCATGCGCGGGGATCTCATGGATGAGGCCGTCCAGCACCATCGTGCGGACGACCTGGGCGCATGCCTTGTGCACGGGCGCCGCCTCGCAGCTTTCACAGCACACCAGGGCGATCTCCAGCGCCTCGACCATCTCCTGGGTGTCTGGGAAGTCGTTGTCGCGTGCCATCTGGTGCAGACGGTAGGCGCGGAACATCGCCTCGTGGTGGTCGCCCGAGCGCAAGGCGAGCAACAGGTCGAAGGCCTCGCGTGACAAAGCGTAATGCGTGCCCGACGGCGCCAGGCGGCTCACGCCGCGCTCGCTGTCCGTCGTGTCGGCGAACGCCCAGTTCAGCGGTCGGCCGCGTGGACGCGTGCGGCGCGTCCCGAATGTCCAGAATGACATGTCATCTCCCTCCTCGAGTTGGCATGTCGTCGTCGGTGCAGGCTCCGTGCCACACGCAACCTCTTGATTTGACTAGCTAACAAAAAAAGACGGAGCGAGCGGCGTCCCAAGCCGACGTTTTTTGCCGCTTTTGCGCATGACCGGGTTTCGACGTTTTTTGTCACATGGTGACGCATCGCGCCGAACGCACGGAAATCGCTCGGCGAAAACTAAGCCTTGCAAAGACGCGGTGAAATCAAATGGTTAGGGCGCAGTATTCCAGCGCCATTCGGCCTCGAGCGCTTCAGCACAAAAGTCGACGAAGGCTTTCACGCGGGGCGCGGGGTGCTGCGCGCTGGCATAAACCGCATGCAGCGGAGCGGCGGGAATGGCATGGCCCGGCAGCACCCGGACCAGACGGCCCGTGCCCAGGTCGTCGCCGACGTCCCAGATCGACTTCTGCACGATGCCACCGCCCGCCAGGGCCAGTTCATGGGCCGCTTCGCCGTCGTTTGTGACATACGCCGGATGGACCCGCACGACACACTCGCCGTCACCTTGCCGAAACGTCCACTCCCGCGTCGGGTACTCGCCGAACACGATGCAATCGTGCGCCGACAGGTCGGCGGGCACGTGCGGCATGCCGCGCCGGGCCAGATACGCCGGTGCGGCGCAAAGCACCCGGTAATTCGGCGCCAGGCGACGCGCCACGTGCGAGGAATCGGCCAGCGCGCCGAAGCGG
>CAJYHU010000411.1 GCA_913774655.1 uncultured Luteibacter sp.
CGGCTGGGGAACTGCGCTTCGTCTTCATCACTTCCGACGTGGTGCTGGCGCCGCTCGATGGACGCCCCGAGGGCGCGGAGAAGGTCGAGCTGGACGGTGAGGACGTCTACGTGTCGGCCCACGTCAACGACGACCCGAAGTGCGTGCGCTGCTGGCATCACCGGCCGGACGTCGGCGTCGATCCGGCGCATCCGGAGATCTGCGGCCGTTGCGTGGAGAACGTGACGGGAGAGGGCGAACACCGCCGCTGGTTCTGATCCCCCTGCGCCAACCGCAGCCCGCGCCGCCACGGCGGCGCGGGTCGATCCGTCTTCCTGGCTGAACCGAATGACCGAACGTCCCCGCCCCAATGCGCTCTCCTGGCTGTGGCTCGCCGCCGCCATGATCGTGCTCGACCAACTCACCAAGTGGTGGGCCCTCACGGCCCTGCAGCCGGCCGAGACCCCGCACCCGGTGATTCCGGGCCTGCTCAACTGGACGCTCACGTTCAACACGGGCGCGGCCTTCAGCTTCCTCGCCGACAGCGCCGGTTGGCAGCGCTGGTTTTTCGCGCTGCTCGCGGTAGGCATCAGCGTGGCGCTCAGCGTCTGGTTGGCCCGCACGCCCCGTCGCGACTGGCGAACGGCGTTGCCGCTGGCCCTGATCGTGGGTGGGGCGCTCGGTAACCTCATCGATCGGCTGCACGCGGCCAAGGTGACCGATTTCATCCAGGTTTTCATCGGCAGCTATCCGTTTCCGGTATTCAACGTCGCCGATTCGGCGATCAGCGTCGGGGCCGTCGCCCTGATCGTGTTCAGCCTCTTCGCCCCGCCCACGAAGTCCGCGGCGTAATCCAGGGGGGCGGTCGCGCGCGGGCGCGCTCCTACGAGTGGGGGCCTGACGTGCGATAATGGGCGGGCAAACCACCCTGCGGCCCCAAGGCCGCCACGAGGCCCCTTTGGATATCCTCCTCGCCAATCCCCGCGGCTTCTGCGCTGGCGTCGACCGTGCCATCGCCATTGTCGACCGCGCGCTCGAGTCGTACGGCGCGCCGATCTACGTCCGCCATGAAGTCGTGCATAACCGTTACGTGGTCGAGCGGCTGCGCGCCGACGGCGCCGTGTTCGTCGAAGAGCTCGACGACGTGCCGGACGGCGCCACGGTGATCTTCAGCGCCCACGGCGTGCCCAAGTCGGTGCGCGAAGAGGCCGATCGCCGCCGTCTCAACGTCTTCGACGCCACCTGTCCCCTGGTGACCAAGGTGCACATGGAGGTCGCCCGCCTGGGTCGTGCCGGTTACGACGTGATCCTCATCGGGCACGACGGCCACCCGGAGGTCGAAGGCACGATGGGCCAGTGGAACCCGGCCAACCCTGGGCACATCTACCTGGTCGAATCCGTCGACGACGTCGCCGGCCTCGCGCCCTCGCAGCCTGAGAAGCTGGCGTTCGTCACGCAGACCACGCTCTCGGTCGACGACACCATCGCCATCATCAAGGCCCTGCGCGAGAAGTTCGACGCGATCGAAGGTCCGCGCAAGGACGATATCTGCTACGCCACCCAAAACCGCCAGGACGCCGTGCGCCGCTTGGCCGAGGCGGTGGATACCGTGCTGGTGGTCGGTTCGGTGAACAGCTCCAACTCCAACCGCCTGCGCGAGCTGGCGGAAAAGCAGGGCGTGCCCGCCCACCTGGTCGACGGTGCCGAGCACATCGAGAAAGCGTGGATCGACGGTGCGTCGCGTGTCGGCGTCACAGCCGGCGCATCGGCCCCCGAGAAGCTCGTGCAGGAAGTCATCGCTCGCTTACAGTCGTGGGGCGCCGGCGCCGTGCGTGAACTCGACGGCGAGGCCGAAAACATCACCTTCGCCTTGCCGAAGGAACTCCGCCTGGCCAGCTAAAGACTTGCGCCGGGCCTCAGGCTTACCTACAATTCCGCTTCTCGCCGGAATAGCTCAGTTGGTAGAGCGCGTCATTCGTAATGATGAGGTCGTAGGTTCGATTCCTATTTCCGGCACCAGTTCAACAAAAAAGCCAGCGGAAACGCTGGCTTTTTTGTTGGGCTCATCTAGGACAGCCGTGGGCGACCTGACGATCCTGTGAATAGTTCGATCAGGCGGGTCGTGGCGCTTCGGCGACCGTGTGTCGCCACAGCGCGGTGTGCTTGGGCGGTGTGCCGGGAGGCCAAGGTCTCTTCCGGGCGGTGAGGTCGGATCATAGGAGAGCGGCAGATGTTCGTCTCACGCCGCGAGGCGGCGGCCGGCACCGAGGTAGCGCAGCCCGATCGACAGGGCCATGTCGTAGCTCGCGCAGGCGTCGCCCGGTACCACGACGCTGACGAGCGACGGATGGCCCGGTACGAGGGCCGATGCGTCGGTTTCGTCGCTGCCTTCGTGAACCTCGATGTAAGGCGCCTCAAGCGAGGCCAGTGCATGCCGCAGCGGTTCCTTGTCCTCATCGGGCACTGCGGCGGCGTCGATGTCGAGTAGCACGAGTTCCGCATGTTCGACCGGTGACCGGGCGAGGTGCGCCGTCAGTTCGGCGACATCGCGGCAGGGATGCCACAGCAGATCGACGCCGACGGCCTGTGCCCGCTCCCACAGACGCCACATCGCATCCTGGGCGGGAGGGGCGGGGGATCGTGGCGCGTCGCGCCAGGGGCTGGTGATCACGACGATCGACATCGGAGAGCCTCGAGGGGAGATGCCGCCAGTATCAGGTCTGCTTCCGTAAAAAGACTGCCCGCCGGATGGCCGTCCGGGGTAAGCATTGCGTAAAGCCTCAGCGGTAGGCTCCCGTGGTCCAGCGCAGGGTGTTACCTTGCGCTCTTTGCTCGCGAGGCCTTATGGACGCTCCTCACACGCCGATTGTCACCGCGCGACTACGCCTGGATGCCCTCGTGGCGACAGATGCGGCGGCCTTGTTTGCGTATCGCGGCGATGAAGCCGTGGCGCGTTACCAGGGGTGGCGACCGGCCGACGAGGCCGAGGCGGCCCGCTTCATCGATGAGCAGTCGCGGCTCGGCTTCCGCACCCCGGACAGTTGGGCCCAACTCGCGATAAGGGACCGCTCGTCGGGCGACCTGTTGGGCGACCTCGGCGCGCACTTCCCGGCCAATGCCGACGATCCGATCGAGTTCGGCGTGTCGCTCCGGCCAGATCGGCAGGGCCACGGCTACGCCCGCGAAGCCATGGCTGCGCTGCTCGACCTGGCGTTTGGTGAATGGGGTTACCGTCGCTCGGTGGCGTCGGTGGATCCTCGCAACGTGGCCAGCATCGCGTTGCTGCGGTCGCTTGGTTACCGCCAGGAGGCCCATCACGTGGAGAGTTATCGCTTCCGCGGCGAATGGGTGGACGACGTCATCTATGCGATGCTGGCCCGCGAGTGGCGGTCCAGTTCACGCTGACTCGGCGCAGCCTGGCAGGCTGACCGTTTCCACATGATTTTCATGGCCCGGATGTCACATAGGGGAAAGGGACACCAGGCGATGCCGACGCATGACCCAGAGCCACTTGCGCATCTATGTGGTGCGACCGCCGGAGCCCGGGGCCGAATGGGCCGTGCGGGTGGATGCCGAAAAGCCGGTCCGCTTTCATGCCGAGACGCAGGCACTGGCCTACGCGGTGAGGCAGGCGCAGGTCCGGCGGGGTCAGGGCGCGACGGTGGACCTCAGGCTAGAGGACGACCTCGGGCAGTGGAGGTCGATGACGTGGTGATCATCAGGGGCTGGCATGATCCGTCCAGAGCACTACAAGGGTTACGATATCCTTTGCAGTACAAGGGGATACACGATTATTCGTCACAATGCGGAGGTGCTGACCGAGGCCGTGGACGGCGCATCCCGGGAGGCGATCGTGGAGCGCGCGAAGCGCGCCATCGACGGACTGATGGAGACGCCGGTCAGGCCGCCGCTGCCAGCCGGGCCAGGGCGGCCTGGGTGGGTGGAGCCAGATGAGCGAGCGCCGCATCCGGAATGAAGCGCCAGTCGCTCAGGCGACGGGGCACCCAGTGCAAGGAAACATCGCGCAGTCCGCGGACGGCGTCCTCGGGGGTGTCGTAGCGTCCGATCTCGTGCGGACCCTGCAGAGCTCGCCAGCGATGGCCGTGGCGGACGATACGAAAGGGGACTTCGGCGGCGGTGTAGACGTATTGCGCGAGCACGGTAGAACTCTCCTTGAAAGCCCGGGCATTCTGGCCGCCCGTCCGTGACCGCTGTGTTATCCCGCGACTGCGCCAACATGTCGGCGTTCAGCGTTGTGGAAGGCGCGCAAACACCTACGGGGCACCGCTTGTCGGAATAATCTGACCGCATGTCGGGGTTGGCGAGGGGCGCCCGGTGGGCTGGGGTATGTTGCACGTTGCGGCGTCATAAGCAGGGGGTAGGGGTGAATCGACAGTCTTCGCCAGGCGCGCAGCGCGGCGTGTCCCTCATCGAGGTCATGGTAGCGATCCTGGTCTTCAGCCTGGGAATGGTGGGGCTTGCGCTGATGCAGTTGCGCGGTGCGCAGTTCACCCGTGAGTCCGGCGCGCGAAGCGCCGCCGTATCGCTCGCACGCAGCCTCGCGGATGCCATGCGCGCCAATCCCGACGGTGCCCTGCCAAAGGGGGCGCCCAGCGCCTACCTGTACGACGGGACCACTACCTATACCGACGCGGACTGCAACGCCACGAACCTGTCGTCGCCCTCGGCCATCGCGACGCGGGACCTGGCGTGCTGGCAGCTGGCCATCGCCCGTTCGCTCCCGGCCGTTCCCGGCGGCGTGCCCGCCACGGTCACCCAGGATCCGACGCTCGGCACGCTGGTGATCACCGTGTCCTGGGCGGGCGTGGCTGATAGCGCGTCGGCCAACACCGCGCAGTCCTACAGTTTCAGCTTCCTGCAATGACGATCCGCTACCGATCCCGCATCGTTCGTCGCTCCCGGGGCTTCTCCCTGGTCGAGTTGATGGTCTCATTGCTGATAGGCCTCATCGTCATCGCGGGCCTCGTCAGCGTCCTGATGGCGAACCGGCAGGCGTTCAACGTCCAGCAGGGGAATAACTTCAACCAGGAAAACCTTCGCTTCGGCATGGGGCGCGTCGCCTGGTCGCTGCGCATGGCCGACTTCTGGGGGGGCGTCAAGGCCAAGGACATCACCGGCATGAGCAGTACCTCCGGTGTCGGAGGCACGTCTGGCGACTGCACCGGCGCCTGGGTGCTGAGCGTCGGCGACGGCAAGGAAAACGGCATCCGCGGGTACGACGGTGCGGCGACGTTTCCGATCAAGAACTGCGTGAACACGGCCAATTACGTCAAGTACTCCGATGTCGTCGTGCTGCGCTACGCCGATACGCGCGGTTACGATCCGAGCAAGACGACCGGGCCGGATTTCGACAGTACCGATCCGACCGTCGTGCCCAACCGCACGTCGTATTTCCTTGTCGCTTCGGTTGCCCAGCAGGGAAATCTCTTCTATACCAAGACCGCGGTACCCTCCAATCCGTTGGCATCGAACACGGGTCGCTACGTCTACCCCTACCAGTTCGAGATGTATTACCTGCGGCCTTGCTCCGATCCGGGCAAGGACGGCGTATGTGGCACGGCCGACGACGGCGATGCCGGCGCGCCGATACCCACCCTGATGCGGATGCGGATGGACGGTACGGGTACGTTGATTTCCGAGGTGGTGTCCGAAGGCATCGAACAACTGCAGTTCGAGTACGCGTCGCCGGCGATAGCCCAGCCATCGCCCGCGCCGGCGATACCGGCGACGCCGTTCCAGACGGCGGCCGCGAGCAATTTCACGACCGTCACCCAGGCCCGCGTCTCTATGGTGGCTCGCGCGGCGTCGCGTGACACCGGGGTGCCCCATCCGATCGCCCTGACGGTGTCGGGGCACTGCCAGTACGCCATCGACGCCACGGGCAAGGTGACCTACAGCACCAGCCTGCCCAGCACCAACGCGTGCGCCAACAGCGACGCGTCCACCTTTGGCACCAACCCCCAACAGTTCACCCGCGTGCTTGTTCAGCAGGTGGTGGTTCTTCGCAACAGGGTAAGAGGATGAAGCGCGTAGCGATCGCCCGAGCGGGTACCCAGCGCGGTATCGCACTGTTCGTCGGCCTGATTTTCCTGCTCGTCCTGTCCGTGATCGCGATCACGGCGATGAGGGGCACCCTGGTGGAGATGAAGATGGTGACCAACGTGGCCCGTCACGAGGCGGCGTTCGAGGCGTCGGAGACACTTCGCAGCGTGCCCATCACGTTGTTCGACCAGCACGTTTTCGAGCGGGGCTGGCCCGTGTCGTTCAGCGGCACCGTGCCCGACGCGAACTTTACGTATTCGACGGACATGTCGGCCGGCTTGTTGGCCAAGGCGAAAACCGGGCTGCAGACCGATTGCTCGGGTGGGCCCGCGCTCTTGTATGGCCCGTTGCAGACCTGCGGCACGCTGCCAAAGGAAACGCTCTACGACCCGTCCACATGGCGCCCGGACATGGTGATTTCCATCTGCGATTCGTCGAGCGTTTCGTGCGCGGCCAGCGTATCGGCCACCGTGGCGATCGTCCCCGATGGCAGCGTGCTCAATGAAGGCGCGGGCGGTGCACAGGCGGCCGGTTACAGGGGGCTGGGCATCGGGGCCGCGGGCGGGGGCGCCGACATGATCTTCGAGGTACGGAGCGTCGCGACGGCACCGGGTAACGGCGTCGCGATCACGCAGACGCAGTATCACCAGATGATCCGCAACTGAACCAGGGCACAGGCATGAGCATTTTCCATTTTCGACGTGTCGGTGTCGTCGTCGGCTTCGTGGCCGCCCTCATCGGTGGGGCCCTGGTCGACATGCCGCAGGCGCAGGCCGCCGCGATCTCCAGCAGTTCGCAGCAGGCGTCGGCCTATGCCATCGTGCCTCCGCTGGGCATCGCGGGTGCCGCGCCGCTGGTCATGCTCAACCTGTCGCGCGATCACCAGCTCTTCTACAAGGCGTATAACGACTTCACCGCCCTCAGCGGCCGAGGTCCGGTCGATACGACGTTCAATAACGCGTTCACCTATGCCGGATATTTCGACCCGACCAAGTGCTACACGTACTCGAAGTCGGATGGCTTCTTTTCGCCGGCCCAAAGCGTGGACGGGACGGGATACTGCTCAGGCCAGTGGTCGGGCAATTTCCTGAACTGGGCGACCATGACGCGCATGGACGAGGTGCGGAAAATCCTCTACGGCGGCCTGCGATCGACGGACACGGCCACCACCACCGTCCTTGAACGCGCTTACCTGCCGACGGATGCGCATTCTTTCGCGAAGTACTACAACGGCTCGGACATCAACAAGCTCACGCCGTATTCGCCGTCGACGACGATGCCTGTGGTCACGGATAAGACTGCCAATCTCTACGCTGGTACCAACACAGGCACGTTTACCGAAAACGGCACCAACTATACGTTGATGCGTCTTCAAAATGTGCCTGATTCGCTGAAGGTTCGGGTCGGTGACCAATTGCGCATCACCGCGACAGCTAACAACAAGACCGTCGTACTGACCGCCCCGGTGCGTTATCTGAACAACACGGATTACGGCGATGCCTCGGTAAACAATCGCGTCCAGTTACGTCTTCAGGATGGGATGTTCTCCAACAACATGGGCTGCGGATCGATCTCCGACTGCCTCAACCAGTTCACTAGTTACACCAACTGGACGGTGACCAATCTTACGCGTACGGGTATCACGTTCTGCAACACTACGGTGCAGGGCGGCTCTAGCAACCGGTCGCAGTTCAATACAGCCCCCCCCCTGATCCGTATGCGCACCGGCGATTATGCCTTGTGGGGCTCCAACGAATCCCTCCAATGCCAGTGGTCCAGCGAAAAGAAAAATTCGCAGAGTTCGTTCCAGGACGGTCTTTTCAGCAACGGCAACCGTGCGGCATTCTCCGGCCTGGGTTCGGCGGCCGAAAACCCTGACCAGCCGGGTACCGAAGGTACTGACTGGGCGGAATTGATCGCGCGCGTGAAAGTCTGCGTCCCGGGCCTGATCGGTGCCGAGAAGTGCAAGCAGTATCCCGATAGCACGTCGGCATCCAATCCGTACAAACCGATCGGGCTGCTTCAGAAATACGGTGAAACGGGCAATATCAAGTTTGGCCTGGTGACGCCGACGTTCGACCACAACGCGTCGGGCGGCGTGGTGCGAGCCGCGCTTCCCGGTCCCGGCACGAACGACGGTGACTTCATCACCAACGACGTGAACGCATCCGACGGCACGTTCACGTCGAATCCGGGCATCATCAGCAACATCAATGCGTTGCGCATCTACGGCTATGCTTACCTGTCCGGCGATAACTACGGCACAGGCAACGGGTGTACCTACCAGCGTACGGGTATCAGCACCGGCGGTACATCGGGCTACCTCGTTGGCGAGGGCAATTGCTCGTCCTGGGGTAATCCCATGGCGGAGAGTTACATCGAGACACTACGATACCTGGCGGGCAAGACGCCGAACGCGGCCTTCGCGTCCGGCAACGAAGACAAAGACCTTGGTATGTCCGTCGTTGCCACCTGGAACGATCCGATCAGCGCCGCCAACTTCTGCGCACCGCTGAACGTCATCAATTTCAATGCCAGTTCGCTCAGTTACGACACGGATGCCGTGTCCGGCTTCGACGACCTCAATACCGGGCGTGATGTCGCGACCTGGACCGATCTCGTCGGAACAGGAGAAGGCATCAACGGCAAGGCGTGGTTCGTGGGCAACTCGTCGTCGTCTTACAAAGGTGGCGACGCCAATCTCTGTTCTGGCAAGACGGTCTCCAACTTCTCGGCCATCCAAGGCATTTGCCCCGAGGTTCCCGCGCTCAAAGGCGGGTACCTCATGGCGGGTGCGGCGTATGGCGCCCACGTGAAGCGCATTCGCGACCTGGGTAACGACAGCAGCGGCAATCCGATTGTCACCTCGGACGATCGCACGTCGCTGAAGGTGAGTACGTTCGGGGTACAACTGGCGACCACGACCCCACAGATCCGGGTGCCGGTGCCCAATGTGCCGGGCCAGTTCGTGACGATCATTCCGGCTTACCGGCTTGACCTGGGCCATAACAACGTCGGCGGCGGTGGCCTGGTGGACTTCAAGATCCTGTCGCAGACCAACGACGGCACCACCGCGCGCGGGTCCTTCTATGCCGACTGGGACGACAGCTTCGGCGGTGGTGACTACGATCAGGACGTCTGGGGCATCATCAGCTACGAGATCACGTCCACGTCCGCCAACATCACGACGAAGACGGTCTCCGCTTCGACCAATAACGGCCAGGGTTTCGGCTACATCGTCAACGGCACGACCAAGGACGGCGCGCACTTCCACTCCGGTATCTATGGGTTCAATTACACCGACGCCACCAACCCGGATATCTACGACGCGTCCGGCAATCGATTGAACGGCACGGGAGCGATCG
Organism: uncultured Luteibacter sp.; assembly: GCA_913774655.1. Lineage (GTDB taxonomy): Bacteria > Pseudomonadota > Gammaproteobacteria > Xanthomonadales > Rhodanobacteraceae > Luteibacter > Luteibacter sahnii. The sequence continues at coordinate 9,408 of CAJYHU010000411.1, forward strand.
GCGCCTCCGGCGGCTGTAACGGCTGCCAGGTCAACAACGGTGCCACGACGGCCCGGTACGCCATTGGCAGCACCAGTGCGGGCACGCTGCAGGATCCGCTGCTCTATGCCGCGAAGTGGGGCGGCTTCCGCGTGGACACCACCAAGCCGGACGGTACCGATACGCCGGCGAACGACAGCAACCCCAACGACACGTCCAAGTGGGACGCCGACAAGGATGGCGTGCCCGACAACTACTTCCTGGTCACTGATCCGGGCAAGTTGGAAACGGCGCTGGATACGCTCTTCCGCAAGATCCTCGCCAAGACCTCGTCGGGTACGGCCGCCGCGACGGTCGCGACCAGCGCCAACGGCGTTGGCGTGACCTACCAGGCGCTCTACGAGGCGGAGCGAACCGACACGAGCGGTGCGCGTGCCACGTGGATCGGCTCGCTGGGTGCCCTGTGGACCGACCAGTACGGCTTGCTTCGCGAAGACAGCAACGGCAACGACAAGCTCGACGATTACACCGTCGACAAGGTCGTGACCTTCAGCTACCAGAGCGGCACGCAGCGAACGATGGTGACGCGGTACACCAGTTCGGACCCGAAGACGTTCACGCCGTCGTCGAGCGAGACGATCGAGCTGACCGACCTGAAAACCATCTGGAACGCGCGTTCGATGCTGTGGGATCCCTCGTTGGTCACCGGCACGCAGCGCCCGTATGGCACTGCGTTCGGTAACAGCAGCGGGCGCTATATCTTCACCTGGGTGGACGCGAACAATAACGGGGTGGTCGATGCGGGCGAAGTGCGGCCGTTCACGTGGAACGCGACCGGCACCGACGGCATCAACAGCACCAATTACCGTTACCTCAACACGGACTCCACCACCGAAGCCGCAAATATCGTCAACTGGATCCGTGGCACGGAAATCGCCGGGCTGAGGAGCCGTACCGTCGATTACGGTACGGACGCCTCCTTGCAGGATCGCGTGACCCGCCTGGGCGACATCGTCAATTCGACACCCCTGGTGGTCAGTGCACCGGCGGAATCGTACGACCTGCTTTATAACGACAGCACCTACGCGACGTTCCGGACGCAGTATCGCAACCGTCGGCAGGTGATCTACGTCGGCGCGAACGACGGCATGCTGCATGCGTTCAACGCGGGCTTCTACAACGCGAGCTGCCAGAGTTTCGAGCTTCGTCCGACGACGACCGTGTGCTCGGCGAACGGAACGGCGACACCGGGCACCGCCATCGTCACCGCGACGCAGCACCCGCTGGGCGGCGAACTGTGGGCGTATATTCCGAAGAACCTGCTGCCCCACCTGCGCTGGTTGACCGACCCGGCCTATCAGCACACCTACTACGTGGACGGCAGCCCGATCGCGTTCGACGCCAAGGTGTTCCCCAACGACACCACGCATCCCCAGGGCTGGGGCACCCTGTTGGTGGTGCCGTTCCGGCTGGGTGGCGGCTCGATCACGGTGAACGTCTCGACCAACAGTACCGCGAACAACGTCACCTCGGACTCGGCCTACGTGATCATGGACATCACCGATCCGGAGTCCCCGCCCAAGGTCCTCTCGGAAATCACGCTGCCGGGTACGTGGACCACGTCCGCCCCGGCCGCGGTGATGGTGCGTGACGCGATCTCGGGAAGCCCCAGCAGCTTTTTCCTCGCGTTCGGCTCCGGGCCGACGGATGCGAAGAAGGTGGCGTCGAACCAGAACCTGCGCGTCAACGTGTACAACGTGGCGGACATCGTCAATGCGTCGACGAACGGGGCCGCCAAGCCGACCCAGTTCGATCTGGGCAGTGCGAACGCGAAGGGCAAGAACAGCTTCGCAGGCGATCTCATCGCCTCGGACTTCGATCTCAACGGCAAGGCCGAGGCGATCTACTTCGGTAGCGTGTACGGCGATGGTTCGTCCAGCGAGTTCGGCGGCGAATTCTGGAAGATCGCCGTGAACAGCGACCCCGCGCCGTCCAACTGGAAGGGCAACCTGTTCCTCGATCTCGGCGGCACGAACGGCCTGCCGGTCACCGTGCGACCGACGCTGGGTCGTAACGATCGCGGCGCGCCGATGGTGTTCTTCGGCACGGGACGGCTCTTCACCAGCACCGACAAGGCGACGACGGGACAGCAGCGCATCTACGGTCTGATCGATACGCAGCTTTTGAATCCGACCGATGCGCAGTACCTGGCCACTATCAGCCAGTCGAACCTGGTGAACGTGACCAACGTCGACGTCTTTACCGACCAGACCGTGCAAAACGTGCCGACCAATGCCGCCTTCAGCGGCGTTACGAACTTCACCGGCCTGGCGGGTGCGTTCGATACCCCGGGAATCGCGGGGTGGTATCGCAATCTCTCGACGAACGGTACCAATCCCTCCGAGCGCGTGGTGAGTGCCCAGTCGTTGCTTGGCGGGCTCCTCCTGACGGCCGCCTATACGCCGGGTACGTCGATCTGCACCGGCCTGGGCAGCTCCGTGCTGTATGGCCTGGACTATCGCGCGGGCGTGGGATCGCCCAACGGCTTCTTCGGCACCGCCGCGGGCAGCAACAAGGTGCTCACGTCGGCGTCGATCGGCGCCGGCTTGCCCGCGCCGCCCAGCCTGCACGCCGGCGACGCCTCGAACGGACCCCGGGGTGCCAAGACGGTGACGGCCTGCACGCAGACCTCGACCGGCGCGATTGTGTGCAAGGATGTGGCTACACTCCAACCCGTGACCAGTGGCGAGACGTCCTGGCGCGAACCACAGGGGAATTGACGCATGTCCACCCGCCCCCGGCGTTCCGACGGTTTTACGTTGATCGAACTGCTCGTGACCCTCGTCATCATCGCCATCCTCGCGGCAATCGCCGTGCCGTCGTACCGAAAGTACGTGGTCCGGGCGAATCGCACCGACGCGCAGCGCGCGTTGGTCGATCTGGCCGCCCGGCAGGAGCGAGCGTTCTACTCGACCAACACGTACGCCAAGAGCCTCGCGACGCTGGCGTCCTCGTCGTCGGCCGCCGGTGCCAATTACACCGTCAGCGTCGCGTCGGCCTCGTCGACCGGTTTCGTGGTCACCGCCGCGGCCATCGGTACGCAGCAGAAATCCGATACGCAATGCCAGACGCTGTCGCTGACGAACACCGGGGCGCGTACGTCGACGGGCACGACCGCCAACGATCCGACGTGCTGGGGGTTGTCGAAGTGAGCCGGCAGGCCTGGGCACTCGCGGCTTTTTTCGTTGTCTGCGCGGCACAGGCGCAGCAGGTCCAACGCTATTACAAATGGACCGACGCCCAAGGCGTGACCCACTACGGCGACACCGCACCGCCCGGCGTGGCGGCCCAGCCGGTGGATGTGCGTGGCGGCGGGATCGAGACCGTGCCGGCCCCGGCGTCCGCGTCGACGACGGGCACCTCGGACACGGCGTTGCAAAAAGCCGAGGCCGGTGCGCGCGCGCAGAACTGCGCGCGTGCGCGCGATAACCTCCGGGTGCTGGACGGCAAGGCAATGCTGGTCGATAGCGGCGATCCCACGCAGGCCCGGCGGCTATCCCCGGAAGACCTCGAACGCATGCGTCGACGCAGCAACGACGAAATCGCCGAATACTGCGGGGCGTCGCCATGAAGCCACGGTCCAGCGGGTACGGCTTTTCGCTGATCGAACTCGTGGTGACGCTCCTGGTGTTCGCCGTGCTGCTGGCCATCGCCGTGCCGACGTTTTCCGATTTCATGAAGCGCAACGCGGTGGCGGCGCAGACCAACGAGCTGCTGGGCGCCTTGCGCCTGGCCCGGTCCACCGCGGTCACCCGGGGTGTCTACGTGTCTGTCTGCCCGAGTTCGAACGTGGCCTCGGCGACGCCCACGTGTACGTCGGGAGGGAACGTCTACGACACGGGCTGGCTGGTTTACGTCAACAGCGGGCCCAAGACCGCCTATGCGGCGGGTAATGAAGTCCTGCAGGTGACCCAGGGCATGTCCAACGCGTCCATCCAGGGTAATGCGAGCCTGATCACGTTCGACGCCCGTGGCAGCTCCGTGCTGGGTGGCGCGCAGTTCTGGGTGTGCGCCAAATCCAGCAGCGATACGGTCGGTCAGAGCGGGGTGCGGTTCGCAGGCCGCACGGTCATCCTGCAGAGCGGGGGCCGGGCCGGAAGCGCGGCGTTGGCGACCTCGTCCAATGCCAGTACCGCCCAGGGTTACTGCAAGTCGTCCTGATGCCATTGACGACGCTCTGGGCACACCTTAAAATAGCCTGCTCGATGGGCGGTTAGCTCAGCGGTAGAGCACTGCCTTCACACGGCA
>CAJYHU010000412.1 GCA_913774655.1 uncultured Luteibacter sp.
GCCGTTGGCGGTGACGCCGCTGGAGGTGGCGAGGCTGCCGTCGCCGGCGAGGCCGAGCGCGGCGCCCGATGCGATCACCGTGCGACCGGTGAAGGTGTTGGCACCGGCCAACTGCTGGGTGCCGCCAGTGACGCTGACGCCGCCGGTGCCCGCGATCGTGCCGTCGAAGCGGTCGGCGGCGTTGGTCAGGATCAGCTTGTTGGCGCCGAGCGTGACATTGCCGGTGCCTGCCACGGATTGCAGCAGGACATCGCCATTGTGGCCGGCGGTGTTCAGCGCGCCATCGACCACCACCTTCCGCGAGCTGGCGATGCTGCCATTACCGTCGAGCTTCAGCGTTCCGGCATCGACCGTCGTGTTTCCGGTGAAGGTTTGCGCGGTCGTCAAGGTGAGGTCGCCCACGCCCGACTTGGTCACGGCGCCATCGCCCGAGATCGTGCCGGCATAGGTGCCGTTGCCCGGTTGCGCGAAATCGATCGTCGCATGGTTGACCATGTCACCCTGCAACGACGTCGTGGATCCGCGCAGCGTGCCGCCGTTGACGGTCGTGCCGCCCGAATAGCTGTTCGTTCCCGTCAGCGTGAGCGTGCCGGTTCCGTCCTTGATCAAGGGGCCCGCTGCACCGGACGCGTTGGTGATCGTGCCGGTGAGCGTGACGTTATTGGCAGCCGTGTCGATCGTGCCACCGGTGCCGCGGACCGTCAGGTTCGTCGGGAGCGTGGTAGAGGAGGTCGGCCGCAACGTGCCGCCATCGAACACCGGCGCAACCGTTCCGCCGATCACCTGCGCCTCGGTATAGGTGTGACCCGTGCTTATCAAGGGCGGCGGCGTCGGGGTCGGCGTGCCGCCGGGCAGCGTCACCACAGACGATCCGGTGGGTACGCTGTTCAACTGCAACGTCGAGAAGAGGATGACCCCGCCCGCGCCGAACGCTTCGCCGCGACCGTTCGGAACCATCGTGACGCTGTTGAAGCTGTTCCGGTCGTCGATCGCCGCGACGAAATGCTCCTCGCCGCGGATCGAGGTCGAGATGCCGCCGACCAGAAGCGGCGTGGATCCGTTGAACAGCATGTAGATCTGTGAGGCATTCGCCGTGCCCCCGCCAGGAACCGCGTTGTTCGCCGTGCAGCAGGTGCCCCAGTCGGACACGTGCAACCCGATGGCGTTCACATTATAGGCGGACGTGTATGCCGAATCCGAGAAAAAGGAGAGCGTATATCCCTGTGAAATCGCCGAGTTGAAGTCGCCGGGCGTGTAGCCGACGCTCCAGTTGGTGAAGCCATCGCCGCCTTCATCGCCATTTTGATTGTTCGGTGCGGCGGTTCCGGCGCGCGTCGTCTTGACGTACACCGTGGTGCCGCCGCTCGTGACGGCGAAATTGCTGCCGGTCACGTTGGTGAGGTCGATCCGGAAAATGTCAGAGCTTTGCGTCGCGCCCGGGTTGGCGGCATTGTATGCCGCATCTGCCGCAGCCGCCGTGTCGCGGAAGGTTTGCTCGCCGGCGATGAGATCGGCGTTGAAGAAGACTGCCGGAGCAGCGTGAGCCGTAACCGCGCCGGCCACGATCGCGGTGACGAACGCCGATGCCGATACGGAACGGCGCAGGCCGACCTTACGCTTTGCCAGACCATTGGCCGGCATGCTGCTGAACCCCTTCATTCTACCCCCTGAAGCCGTGCGGAGCGTGGATGCCCCGATGTCCTCTCCGCGATAGGGGCAAGGCGTTAATGTGCGCCTAATCCTAATTTCACAGACGAACTCCGATCTATGTTGAATTCATTTGTGAGCCAGCTTCTTCAAAGGAGAAGTGAGCGATTGTACGGCGCTTTATTTTACAATCTTGAGCGCGGAATTTATGGTGTCGCTGAAAGTCTGCCATGTCGGGCGCGGGCAACATGATGGTCGTGCGCCGAGCCGGCCTTGAACGAACTGCCATCTGGCGCATCGTATGGAGCGAAAGTTTTCCGTAACCTACGCTAAGTTGGGGGTGGATGGTCTGGCGTGATCCGGGCCGACCCTTACAGGCGATGATGGCTTTTACGGGAGAGTGGATGAGCCGTCGAATTGCCGTCGTGGCGCTGCTGGGGTGCAGCGTTGCCTATCCCGCGCTGGCGCAGACGTCGGCGGGGAGGGAGGACATCGTCGTGGTCGGCAGCGGGCTTGCCCCGCGGCCAGGCGACCGCGCGTTCGACGTCGTCGCGATCGATGCCGACCGTGTTCGGGAGAATGCGAGCAACCGTCTGGAGAGCGTCCTCGCTGATGTTGCGGGGCTTCAGCAATTTAGCCGGTCGGACTCGCGAACCGCCAATCCGACCAGTCAGGGGATCAGCTTGCGAGGCATCGGCGGCAATGCGGCGAGCCGTGCGCTGCTGGTGCTCGACGGCGTGCCGCAGGCTGACCCGTTCGGCGACTGGGTTCCATTTCCGCCCTATGCCACCGATCGGATCGGGCTGATCCGGGTCACCCGTGGTGGCGGCAGTGGGTACTTCGGGCCGGGAGCGCTGGCGGGTACGGTCGAGATCGAGAGCGGGCCAGCACAGGCGCAAGCGCCGTTCGCCGCCGATCTCGCTTATGGCAGCCGTCGCTCTATCGAGGCCTCCGCCTCGGCGACGCTCACGCGGGGCGAAGGGGCGGCCACGCTGTCGGCGGCCTACGCGCGTGGTGACGGCTTCTTCCCGACCGTCAGCGGATCGCGTGGTCCCGCCGACCGGCCGGCGCCTTACGAGCAGTTCTCCGCTGCCGCGCGGACGGGGCTCGCCGTCGGGGCGCAAACCGAATTGCAGGCGAACCTGTCCGGCTTCACCGACACGCGTGAGCGCGGCACCGCCTTCACGCGCAATCGCAGCGAGGGAGCAGATGCCAGCGTGCGGCTTGTCGGTCGCGGGACATGGGGCTGGTCGGCGCTCGCCTACCTTCAGACGCGCGCCTTCGCGTCCCGGTTCGCCAGCGTCGATGCGGCGCGCACGGTCGCTAACCCTACGCTCAACCAGTATAATACGCCGGCATCCGGCGTCGGCGGACGGTTTGAACTGGTGGCGCCGGTCGGGCAGGGGCGCGACGTGCGCTTTGGAGCCGACGTTCGCCGGGTCGACGGGCGGACGCAGGAAAACTATTCCTATGTCACCGGTTTGCCGACCCGACTGCGCGTGGCCGGTGGCGCGGCGCTGACCTATGGCTTGTTCGCCGATGGCAGTGCCGAATTGGGCGACCTGACGCTGACGCTGGGCGGTCGGGTCGATCAATGGCGATTGAACGACGGCGTGTTGCACGAGAAGATGATCGCGACGGGCGTAGCGCTGAGCGATGCGCGCTTTGCGGAGCGGCGCGGCACCGAGTGGACGGGGCGCGCCGGGGCGGCCTGGGCGCCGGTGTCGGCGGTGACATTGCGCGCCGCCGGCTATCGCGGCTGGCGACTGCCCACGCTCAACGAGCTCTATCGCCCGTTCCGCGTCGGCGCCGACGCGACGGCGGCCAATGCCGCGCTGGCCCCGGAGGGATTGGTGGGCGTGGATGGCGGGGTGTCGCTGACGCCCGGCGGCGGGGTGACGCTGGCTGCCACGGACTTCTGGAACCGATTGGAGAAGGCGATCGCGAACGTGACGGGCGGGCGGGGAACGGGCACTTTCGCGGGGGTCGGCTTTGTCGCGGCGGGTGGCTTCTACCGCGTCCGCTAGAACTTGGACGCGATCCGATCGACCGGGCTGGAGGTCGACGCACGCTGGGATCGCGGTCCCTGGTCCGTGCAGGCGTCCTGGAGCCACGTCGATCCGCGCGTCGAGGCCATCGGCGGCGCGGCGGCGCTCGACGGATTGCGCCCTGCGCAAACGCCGCGCGACCTGCTGTCGGGTTCGCTCGGATGGCGCAGGGGCGGTGCGGTGATATCGGGTACGGTGCGTCATGCCGCACGACAGTTCGATGACGATCTCAACACGCGCGCCCTCGCCCCCGCCACGACGCTGGAAAGCTATCTCGCTCTGCCGGTCACGCGCGCGCTGGCCGTCGAGTTGCGCGGCGAAAACCTGTTCGACGAGCGGGTGGAGGCGGGCATCAGTGGCGCCAACATCATCGAGCGTGCCACACCGCGAACCGTGTGGGTCGGCCTCAGGCTGCGTGGCTGAAGCGTAAAGCCTGTGTAGAAAGCGGGAGGGCGCGCGACGAGGGCGGACCACCGGGCACGAGGCAGGGCAGGCTCGCGGCTATCGCGCCAGCGATGCCGAATATGGGCGGGTCGAGCGCGCATACCCCCAGCGCTTGTTGGGCTTGTCGGTCATCGTGAACCGTAACGTCCCACCGGCTCGGATCTCCGCATCGCGAAGATAGGTGCGGTTCAAGGGCACATCGTTGAGCGTGACCGATCCGACGTACTGGTTTGCCTCCGAGAGGTGGCGCGCGTCGATCGTGAAGGTGCGCCCGTTCCCCAGCCGGAAGCTAGCGCGCGAGACGAACGGACGTCCGATCACATATTCGTTGCTGCCGGGCGCGACCGGGTAGAAGCCCAGCGCGGTAAAGACCAGCCAGGCCGACATCTGGCCCAGATCGTCGTTGCCGGAGAGGCCATCGGGGGCCGGCTTGTACTGGCTTGCGACGATCTGTCCCAGCCGCTCCTGCGTGCGCCATGGTGCGCCGGCGTAGGTGTACAGATAGGCGACGTGATGGCTCGGTTCGTTGCCGTGGATATACTGGCCGATCAGCCCGGCGATATCCTCGGCATGGCTATAGTCCAGACTCGAGT
>CAJYHU010000413.1 GCA_913774655.1 uncultured Luteibacter sp.
CGCGCCGCTCGGGGTGAAGATGTGCTGGAACGCGTCCGTGCCCATGCGGAAGGGCGCGTCGGCCTGCAGCATCACGCGCTTCACGCGGCCGCCGTACTGGAAGTCATTGACGTACACCGGCGCCAGCGTGAGCTGGATGGCGGTGTAGATGTCGCTGACCGACAGGCCCATCGTCTGCGCCTGGGTGCGGTCGACGTTGAGCTGGAGCAGCGGGGCGTCCTCGAGGGTGTTCGGGCGCACGCCCACCAGGGCCTTGTTCTGCGCGGCGGCGCCGAGCAGCTGGTTACGGGCCTGGGTGAGTTCTTCGCGCGACTGACCGCCACGCGCCTGCAGGTACATGTCGATACCGCCGAACTGCGACAGGCCGCGGATCGTCGGCAGGTTGACCACGAAGATCGTGGCGTCGCGCACGGCCTGCATCTTGCCGTTGGCCTGCTGGATGAACTCGGTGGCGGTGGTGTCGCGGACGTCCCAGTCCTTCAGGCGGATGAACACCATGCCCACGTTTTCGCCCTGGCCGACGAAGCTGAAGCCGGAGATCTGGAATACGCCTTCGACGGCGGGGTCCTTCAGCATGATGCCGCGGATGTCGCCCATCACCTTTTCGGTGCGGGCCAGGCTCGAGCCCGGCGGCAGCTGCACGATGGCCAGCGCGAAGCCCTGGTCCTCGTCGGGCACGAAGCTGGTCGGCAGGCGCGTGAACAGGAAGCCGCAGAGTACGCCGATCAGCACGAACACGATCATCCAGCGCGGCGCGTGGCGCACCGCCGAGCCGATGTGGCCCGAGTAGGTGTGCGTGGTGCGGTCGAAGATGTCGTTGAACTTGCGGTAGACGATGTTCTTCTTCTTGCCGTGCTCGTTCTTGAGGATCGTGGCGCACAAGGCCGGTGTGAACGACAGGGCGAGGAAGGCCGAGAAGCCCATCGACACCGCGATGGTCAGCGCGAACTGCTTGTAAATGATGCCCGACGCACCCGGCTGGAGCGCTGAGGGCACGAACACCGCCGCGAGCACCACGGTAATCGCCACCACGGCGCCGGTGATCTGGCCCATCGCCTTGCGCGTGGCTTCCTTGGGCGAGATGTGTTCCTCGCTCATGATGCGTTCGACGTTCTCGATCACCACGATCGCGTCGTCCACCACGATGCCGATCGCCAGCACCATGCCGAACAGGGTCAGCTGGTTGATCGTGAAGCCCAGCGGCGACAGGCCCAGGAAGGTGCCGAGCAAGGCCACCGGGATGACCAGGGTGGGGATGATCGTGGCGCGGAAGTTCTGCAGGAACAGCAGCATCACCAGGAAGACGAGGATGATCGCCTCGACCAGGGTATGCACCACTTCTTCGATGGAGATGACCACGAACTTGGTGGTGTCGTACGGGGCGAACCAGGTGACGCCGTCCGGGAAGCTCTTGGAGAGCTCGTCCATCTTCGCGCGCACGGCTTCGGCCACGTTGAGCGCGTTGGCGCCCGGCAGCAGCTGTACGCCGAACGAACCGGTGGCGGTGCCGTTGTACTGCGCGTTGAAGCCGTAGTTCTGCGGGCCCAGCTCGATGCGCGCGACGTCTTTCAGCCGCACGACCGTGCCGTCGTTGTTGGCGCGCAGGATGATGTCCTTGAACTCCTCGGCCGTGGTGAAGCGGCCTTCGGCCGACACCGTGGCGCTGAAGCCCTGGCCGTTCAGTGCCGGATCGGTACCGATCGAGCCCGCGGCGAACTGCACGTTCTGGGCGGTGAGCGCGCTGCGTACCTGGGAGGCCGACAGGCCGTAGCCGCGCAGCTTGTCCGGGTTGAGCCAGATGCGCATGCCGTACTCGGCGCCCAGCTGGCGGGTGTTGCCCACGCCGGGGATGCGCGCGATCTGGTCGAGCACCTGCGAGGACACCAGGTCGGTCAGGCGATCGCCGTCGATGGCCGGGTTGTTCGAGGTGAGCGCCACGAACATCAGGAAGTCAGGGTTGGACTTGGCCACCACGACGCCCTGCTGGGTCACTTCCGAGGGCAGGCGCGGCGTCGCGAGCGACACCTTGTTCTGCACCTGCACCTGGGCGATGTCCGGATCGGTGCCCGACTCGAAGGTCAGGGTGATCGTGGCCTGGCCGGCGGAGCTCGACGCCGAACTGAAGTAGAGCAGGTGATCGATACCGGTCAGCTGCTGTTCGATGACCTGGGTCACGGTCTTTTCGGTCGTGTCCGCGCTCGCGCCCGGGTAGGTGGCGGTGACCACCACCTGCGGGGGCGCGATGTTCGGATACGACTCGATGCCCATGTTGAGCAGGGCGATCGTGCCGCAGAGGCTGATGAGGATCGCCACCACCCACGCGAAGATGGGGCGATCGATGAAGAAACTCGGCATGAGGGGACTCCCTTACTGCTTGCCGCCGGCAGCGGCCTGCGGGGCCGCCTTGCCATCGGGATTGCCGGAGGGCGCGGCCGCCGTGGCGGGCGAGGCCTTCACCGGAGCGTTTTCGCGTGCCTTGGGCAGGCCCTGCACGATGATCTGGTCGCCCTGCTTGAGGCCGCCGGTCACCACCCAGTTCTCGCCGACCAGGCGGTCGGCCTGGATCGGACGGCGCACCGCCGCGGAGGGGATGGTCTTGTCCTCGCCGCTTTGGGGATCCTTCACGTGGCCCTCGCCCACCACCATGACGTAGGCCGAGTTGGCGTCGCGCAACACGGCCGACTGCGGCACCAGGAACACGTTGTGCAGGCTGCCCAGGTCGGCCTTGACCGTGACGAACTGGCCGGGGAGCAGGCGCAGGTCGGGGTTGGCGAGCAGGGCGCGCAGGTTGACCGTGCCGGTCTGCGGGTTCACCACGGCCGAGGAGAAGTCGAGCTGGCCCTTTTCGGTGTAGTCGGAGCCGTCGGGCAACTCGATGGTTACCGTGGACTTCGCGTTGTCCGACAGCGTGGCGTTGCCGGCCGCGGCGGCCTTGCGCATGGTGTCGAGGTCGGCGACGGACATGCTGAAGTTCACGTAGAGCTTGTCGATCTGGTCGACCTGGGTCAGCAGGGTGGTGTCGCCCTGGCCCACGAGGGCGCCTTCGGTCACCTGCTGCTGCCCGGCACGGCCATCAATGGGCGAGACCACGTCGGTGAAGCCGAGGTTGATCCGGGCGGCCTGCACGGCGGCCTCGCTCTGCTTCACGGCGGCCGCCGTGGTGCGCTCGCTGGCCTCGGCGGTGTCGAGGTCCTGGCGAGAGACGTAGTTCTTGCCGATCAGGCTGCGCGCGCGGTCGGCCTGGGCCTTGGCGTTCGCCGCCGAGGCGCGGGCGGAGGCCAGCGACGCCAGCTGCTGGTCGAGTTCGGCCTTCAGCGGCTGCGGGTCGATCTTGAACAGCGGTTGGCCGGCCTTGACGTCGGTGCCTTCGTCGTAGAGGCGGCGCAGCAGGATGCCGGGCACGCGGGCCCGCACGTCGGCCGTGCGATAGGAAGACAGGCGGCCCACCTGGTTCTGGACCAGCGGAGCGTCCTGCGGCTGGGCCGTGACGACGCCGACTTCCGGCGGGGGCGGCTGCTGGGGGGCTTCCTGCTTGTGGCAGGCGGCGAGGGCCGCGGCGAGGCCGACGACCAGCAGGGAAGTGCGCAGGGGCAGGGGTTTCATGAGAACTCCGTTCCGTTTCCAGGTTTCTTGTTCGTTCGCGCCGGGGCATCCGGAAGGATGTCGTACGCGTGCATAAATACGTTTACCGCGTGTCGCGCCCACTGGTCCTGCGCGTCCTGCCCCCTGGCCTGAATGCCGAAGAGCCGCCGGTCTCCCTCCATGCCGTGCAGCATGGCGAGGAAGATCTCCGCCGCCACGTCGGGGTCTTCCCGGCGCATGCGGTGCTGGTCCATCGCCTCGGCCATCAACCTGGCGAGCCGGCGCGCGACGGTGTCGATCGCGGTCCGGAAGAACGTCTTCGCGGCGGCGGGAAACCGGGGCGCCTCCGCGATCAGCATCCGGCCGAGCGCGAGGTTGGCGTGATCCATCACATGGGTCTGGTGGGCCTGCGCCAACGCGTGCAGCGTGTCTGGCAGGCTGCGGCTCTCGGGAGCCAGGCTGGCATGCAGGGGCAGCACGAGTTGTTCGACGGCGGCGTGGAACAGCGTGTCCTTGTTGGCGAAATGTGCATACACGGTCTGCTTCGACACGCCCGCCTCGCGTGCCACGGCGCCCATGCTGACGCGGTACCCGTCGCGCAGGAATAACGCGCAGGCCGCCTGGAGTACCCGT
>CAJYHU010000414.1 GCA_913774655.1 uncultured Luteibacter sp.
CTGGCCGACATGCTGCGCGCCATGCACCTGATCGCGGTGGCGGTGGAAGACGCCTTCGAACCCGAAGGTGGTGCCTACGGTGGCCATGGCGGACACAGCCACGGCCACGACCATGACGCGCATGGCCACTCGCACGAACACGCCCACGGGCAGCCGCCCCTGGTTCTGGCGCCCGAGCATCTGCATGACGACCCTCATGCGCGTGGGCACGGACAGCGGCATGTCCACGGCCCCGGCTGCAATCACTCGCACTGAAGCCCGTCGAGCATGCACGCGCCCGCGACCGCGCCACGCGACACCATCGACGCCAGCAGCCTGCTGCAGTTGATCTGGCTGGCCTCGCCCGCACTGCCGGTGGGCGGTTTCTCGTACTCCGAGGGCTTCGAGGCGGCGGTGGAATGGGCCGGGGTGAAGGACGAGGCCACGGCAGCCGACTGGCTGGTCGACCAGCTGCACCTCGTCCTGGCGCGCGGCGACCTGTCCGTGGTCGCCTCGGCCGTCGAGGCATGGCGCCGCGCCGACAGCGCGCGCGTGCAGGCGCTGAACACCTGGGTCCTGGCAACCCGCGAGTCCGCCGAATTCCTGTTGCAGACCGAACAGATGGGCCGCTCCTTCCTCGAGTGGCTCAAGCTGCACCACGACGATGCGGCCGCGGCCTTCGACGGCCTGCCGGCGAGCTACCCCGTGGCCTTCGCATTCGCGGCGGCCCGTAGCGGTGCGTCGGTACGCGATGGCTGCCTGGCCTTCGCCTTCGGCTGGGCCGAGAACATGACCGCCGCCGCCGTCAAGGCCGTGCCGCTCGGCCAGAGTGCGGGCCAGCGCATGCTGGCGCGCCTGGCCCGCGAGATGCCAGCAGCCGTCGAAGCCGCCATGCGTCTGGATGACGAGGCGCGGCAGGCGTTCACGCCGATGCTCGCGGTCCTCTCGGCGCGCCACGAGACGCAGTATTCGCGACTCTTCCGCAGCTGAATGCTATGAATTTCGTAGCTGCTCGCGCAATCCCCATGCAGCCTTCAGCCCTATTTCATTCAATTTTCTGCGTTTTACGCTCCCGTCATGACCTCCGCCCTGCACCACATCCCGAACCGCACCAAGAAGCTGCCACCCCTGCGCGTGGGCATCGGCGGCCCAGTCGGCTCCGGCAAGACCACGCTGCTGGAGATGCTCTGCAAGACGATGCGTGAGCAATACGACCTCGTGGCGATCACCAACGACATCTACACCAAGGAAGACCAGCGGCTGCTCACCGTCGCCGGCGCCCTGCCGGCCGAGCGCATCATGGGCGTCGAGACGGGCGGCTGCCCGCACACCGCGATCCGCGAGGACGCGTCGATCAACCTCGAGGCCATCGACCGCATGCTGGAAGACTTTCCCGATGCCGACGTGGTCTTCGTCGAGAGCGGCGGCGACAACCTCGCCGCCACCTTCAGCCCCGAACTGTCGGACCTCACGATCTACGTCATCGATGTCGCCGCCGGCGAGAAGATCCCGCGCAAGGGCGGCCCCGGCATCACCAAGAGCGACCTCTTCGTCATCAACAAGACCGACCTGGCGCCCTACGTGGGTGCGGACCTGGGCGTGATGGAGCAGGATACGCAGCGCATGCGCAAGGCCAAGCCCTATGTGATGACGAACCTCAAGACCCAGGACGGCGTGGCGCAGGTGGTGCGCTTCATCGAGGAGCGCGGCATGCTGCGCGCCGCCTGATCACTCTCCGCAAGGCCGTCAACGTCCGCCGCCTGCGCGGTGTGCCAGCAAGGCCTTGGCCGCATCCACGCGCAGCGCCAGGGGCACGCGCTCGTCGCTCATCACCTGTTGAAGAAAAAGACGCGGATCGTCGGTCGGACTCATCCGCAGCGTGGGAGCCGCCGCAGGGGCGGACGCGGGCACCTCGCTGTCCGGCCGATCCGCAGCGATGAGGTCGGAGGTCGAGGATGGCTCGTTGCCCAGCAGCGCTGCCGCTGCATCGAACACCGCCTGCGGGATGGGGTCGAGCGCGGCCAGCAGCGCCGCCTGGCCGTCGTCGCCGGGCGGAATGTCCAGCCACGGCGTGTCGCCGAACACCGGCGCCAGGTCGGGCGCCACGAACGCTGACCAGTCGCCACTCGGCGCCTGCCTTTCCGGCACGGGCCGCACGTGTGCGGATGCAGCGCTCGGCCACAGCCGTAGCCGGCGCATCGGCACGTCGGGAAGAAAGCGCCGACGCAACGCATGGAGGAAGGCATGCCCTTCCAGCGCCGGCACGGAATTCGCCAGCGAGAACCAGAGCTGGATTCCGTCGACGCCCGAAACGGCGATCGCAGGAGCGGGAAAGCCCAACTCCACCTGCACGCCCTGCCAGACCGGTCGCAGGCTGTCCCAGGCCGGCGGAGCAATGAGCTCGATCACCAGTGCCCGCACCTCACCGCCAGGCCCGACCAGCGCCATGTCGGACGTGTCGTCGCCGGGAAGTGCCGCGTAGAGACGGTGGAATTCGAGCGCCAGGCGTGTCATCAAGGCGAAAGGATAGCAATGCTCACGGCGCGAGCAGCAGTACTGCCACCGGCCGGATCGAGGACGAGCCCGCGCCGGCAGGCACCTCAGTGACGCTTGCTCGCGGCCGCGTCCCAGATGCCCATGGCGTCGATCACGGTCTTCTCGACCACGTTCTGGCGCACCTTGTCGCGGGCGAGAACGTACATCCCGTGGAAGAAGCTGTCGAATGCCGGTGCCAACGAGGCCGGGTGGGTGGAGCGTCGCAACGCTTCGCTCTCGATTCCGCGCTCTGCGCACGAACGAAAGCCGTCGCGCGTTCATCGCAGTCCTCGCGGTCGAAAGTGCGTGGCACTTTTCGCCCACGCATGAGCCGATCACGCCACGCCACGGCGCCGCCGCCAGGCTAGGTCGGGCCTTCGGTCTTGAAGAGGCCCCTGATGTTGAGAATGGCCAACCCGACCTGCAGCGAGATCAGCGCCCAGGCGGAGGTGCTGAACCCCCAGACGATCCACAACGCATTGGATGCCAGGAAGACCCAAAAGCCGTAGTTGCGGCGCCGGCTGCTTTTCGACCCGACGAGCCAGGCCGCGATGAGCGACGCAGCGAACGCCGGCCACTGAATCAAGCCGATGATTTCACTCATCATCACCGCACGAGATGGATTGCATGGGGTTGCTCCCGGATGAAGTGAGCGTGCAACTTAGGGCGTGCCACGCGACCGCCGGGCCGGCGAACCGAGCCTGCGCTTGTCGGACAGGAGGCGAGCGACTCGCTGTGTTTCAGCCGCCACGCCAGGGTCGTGCGGGGGGACGGAGTCGATGACAATTGCCCGATGAGCCAGACCGCACAGGGCGCGAGCATCGCCACACTCACTCTGGGCCAGCGCGAAGAGCAGTTGCGACTTTCCATCGACGCTGCCGAGGTCGGGCTCTGGGACGTCGACGTGCCCACCAACACCCTTTACTGGCCGGCGCGTGTGAAGGCCATGTTCGGCATCTCGCCCGATGCCACTGCCACGCTCGACGACTTCGTGGCCTGCCTTCACCCCCAGGACTCGGAGCACGTGCTGCGCGCCTTCGCAGACTGCCAGGACCCGGCATTGCGAACCGTGTACGACGTCGAATACCGCACCATCGGCAAGGAAGACGGTGTCGTGCGGTGGGTTGCCGCCAAGGGGCGAGGCCTCTTCAACGACCAGGGCGACTGCGTTCGGGCGATCGGCACCGTGATCGACATCACCGCGAGAAAGCTCTCGGAAGCCTCGGCCGAGCGCGGCCGCAGGCGGCTCGAGCTGCTCAACCGGATCGAACACGCCACGCGGCCATTGAACAGCGCACAGGATGTGATGGAGGTGACGACCCGGCTCCTGGGCGAGCACCTGGAGGCGACACGCTGCGCCTATGCGGACGTGGAGCCCGACAACAACCGGTTCACCATCCGTGCCGATTGGTCGCCCAGCGTGCCCTCCAGCGTTGGCGTCTATTCGCTCGAACTCTTCGGGCCGCGGGCGACGTCCAACCTTCGCATGGGGCGCCACCTGGTGGTGGACGATGTCGACCGGGATCTCGGCGACGAGGGCGGGGCGAAGATGTTCAATGCCATCGGCATCAAGGCCATCGTCTGCGCCGGGCTGGTCAAGCGCGGGTTGCTGGTGGCGATGATGGCAGTTCATCAATCCGAGCCACGCCAGTGGAACGCCGAGGACCTGGAGGTCATCACCGAGGTGGTGGACCGGTGCTGGGCGCACATCGAGCGGGTTCGCGACGCGGCGGCACTGCGCCTGCAGGATCGTCGCAAGGACGAATTTCTCGCCACGCTGGCACACGAACTGCGCAACCCGATCGCGCCGATGCTCTACGCGATCGCGCTGATGAAACGCGAGAAGGACCCTGCCCGGCTCCTCGGCCGCACGGCAGTCATCGAGCGCCAGACGGGCCATCTGGTGCGGCTCGTCGACGACCTGCTCGACGTGTCGCGCATCAGCCGTGGTGTGGTCGAGCTCAAGCGCGAAGTCGTGGATCTGTCGACCTTGCTGGTGCAGGCCGTCGAAGCTGCTCAACCGGGCGTGAGCGCCGCACGCCATCGCCTGGCGCTCAGCCTGCCCGACGCGCCGGCACCCGTCTTCGCGGACCCGTCGCGCGTGGTGCAGATCGTGACCAACCTGCTGAACAACGCGGTCAAATACACCCCCGACCAGGGCGAGATCTCTCTCGTCTGCCGGGTCGATTCGGGTCGTGCAGTGATCGATGTCGCAGACAACGGGCTGGGGATACCGGCGCAGGACCAGTCGCGGCTTTTCGACCTCTTCACGCAGTTGCCCCACACGGGACAGAAGGCGCATGGCGGGCTAGGAATCGGTCTGTCGATCGTCAAGAGCCTGGTCGAAATGCACGGCGGGACCGTGGAGGTCGAGAGCGCCGGACTGAATCAAGGCAGCACGTTCCGGGTCTCCCTGCCGCTGGAAACATCTTCCATGGCGTCGGGCGCCCCTTCCGCGGCCCTGACGGCATCGACACGACGGGGACGCGTGCTGGTGGTCGAGGACAACCCCG
>CAJYHU010000415.1 GCA_913774655.1 uncultured Luteibacter sp.
AGGAACAGCGCCATCCGCGCCAGGTCGTCCGGCATGAGGTGCCCGGGCAGGCACTGCACGCGGCGGATCTCCGCCTCGCCCTCCTCGTCCAGCCATAACTGCCTCGTGCCGGGCTGGGTGATCACGCCGAAGCAGCGGCAGCTATGGCTGGACGAGGAGGGCGAGGCGGAGATCCGCCGCGTGCAGTGCCTGCCCGGGCACCTCATGCCGGACGACCTGGCGCGGATGGCGCTGTTCCTCGCCGCGGACGACAGCCGCATGTGCACGGGGCAGAACGTCATCGTGGACGGCGGCTGGGTCTGAACGATCACGATGGCCCGACGCGGTCGCGACGGATCGCATACATGCCACGGCATCCAATGCGTGAATCCTGTTCTTCGCCGAGGGTTCACGATTCATGGACGTTGCCGTCAAACACGAAGTCGAGGCCGCGCACCCGCGCAGGGCCATGATCACCACCTGTGTCCTCGCGGCGCTCGCGGGTCTGATGTTCGGCCTGGACATCGGCGTGATTTCCGGGGCCCAGCAATTTATCCAGGCCGAGTTCAAGGTCACCGACCACGTCATCGAGTGGATCGTGAGCGCGATGATGGCCGGAGCCGCCGTCGGCGCCCTCGGCGCGGGCTGGATGTCCGCGTCATTGGGCCGCAAGCGGTCGCTGTTGCTCGGCGCCATCCTGTTCATCGCCGGATCGTTGTTCTGCGCCGCGGCATGGTCGCCCCATGTCCTCATCCTCGCGCGCTTCATTCTCGGCCTCGCCATCGGCATCGCCACGTTCACCGCTCCGCTCTACCTGGCCGAGGTCGCGCCGGAACGCATCCGCGGCGCGATGATTTCCACTTACCAGCTGATGATCACCACGGGCATCCTGCTGGCGTTCCTCTCCGACACCGCGTTCAGCGCATCCGGTAACTGGCGCTGGATGCTCGGCATCATCGCGGCGCCGGGCGCGCTGTTTCTCGTCGGCCTGTTCTTCCTCCCGGACAGCCCGCGCTGGCTGTTGCTCAAGGGACGGCGCAAGGATGCCCAGGTGGTGCTCGCGCGGTTGCGTGGCGACGAGACGCTTGTGGAAAAGGAAGTCGCCGACATCGAAGACCAGCTCAAGACGCGCCAGCACGGCTGGAGCATGTTCCGCGAAAACGCCAATTTCCGCCGCTCGGTGGGCCTCGGGGTGCTGTTGCAAGCCATGCAGCAGTTCACCGGCATGAACGTGGTGATGTATTACGCGCCGCGCATCTTCAAAGATATGGGCTACGACACGCACGCGCAGATGTGGTTCACCGCGGCGGTCGGGCTTACCAACGTGCTCGCGACGCTGATCGCCTTCGCCCTGGTGGACCGCCTCGGTCGCAAGCCGATACTCTACGCGGGCTTTACGATCATGGCCATCGGCCTGGGCGTGGTCGGCACCATGATGGGCATCGGCATCGACGGTCGGGGCGAGCAGTACTTCACCGTGGCGATGTTGCTCCTGTTCATCGTCGGCTTCGCGATGTCCGCCGGGCCGCTGATCTGGACGCTTTGCTCCGAAGTGCAGCCCTTGCAGGGGCGCGACTTCGGCATCGCGTGCTCGACCTTCACCAACTGGGTGACCAACATGATCGTAGGCGCGACGTTCCTCACGCTGCTGAGTGGCTTCGGCAATGCCCAGACGTTCTGGCTCTATGCCGCGCTCAATGCCGTCTTCATCATCATCACCTTCTGGCTCGTCCCGGAGACCAAGGGCATCTCGCTGGAGCAGATCGAGCGCAACCTGATGGGCGGCAAGCCGCTTCGCAAGATCGGTCGCTGATCGCGTACCGGCGCTCGGGTGTCGGTGAACACCTGAGCGCTTGCCCGTGGCGGCCGGGCGGCCGTATCGGTCTTCCGGAAATTGGTGCCGATTTTTGAGAATCTTTCTATATGTAAGGCAAGGGGATTCCGACAGACTTTGCCCGCGGTCACGCTACGCATGCGTATGGTGATCGCAGGGGTCGCGTCATGCCGTCCCGGCATCGGGGCAAGCCGCCACGGCCAGTCGAAATCAGTACAAGGTCAATTGGATGAACCTCAAGGCACTCACCTCCGCCCTGCTTATCGCAGGCCTCGCCGCGTCGCCCGCATTTGCGGAAACCGGCTCGATCACGTTCACCGGCTCCGTCGCCAACGTAACGTGCACCGTTCAGGGCGAAAACTCCGGCAGTCCGAACTTCACCGTCGACATGGGCAGCATCAGCGCGGGTGAATTCGCGAACGTCGGTGACTATCACGGCAGCGTCGGTTTCCGCATCCGCGTTGGCGGCGAAGGTGAAAAGAGCTGCCCGGATGGCACCAAGGTCTGGGCCCACTTCGATGCCGACGGCACCCTGGTCGATGCCCGTACCGGCATGGTCAAGGTCACCAATGGCGCCAACGCCGCCAGTGGTGTCCAGATCCGTCTGTTCAACGAGAACGGCGAAAAGATCGACATCTTCAACGATCAGAAGATCGTCAAGCAGACGGTGAAGGACAACCAGGCGACGAT
This sequence comes from uncultured Luteibacter sp., assembly GCA_913774655.1. Taxonomy (GTDB): domain Bacteria; phylum Pseudomonadota; class Gammaproteobacteria; order Xanthomonadales; family Rhodanobacteraceae; genus Luteibacter; species Luteibacter sahnii. The sequence continues at coordinate 2,504 of CAJYHU010000415.1, forward strand.
CGTCCATACCGCAGCGTACGAACGGGTGGGCGACATCGCCGCCGGGCAAGCTAATGGCCTGGTCCGCTACACGATGAACTTCGAACCCACGTCGTAACCTTCGCAAGGATGGTAGCCGTCGGCCTTCGGCCGGCGGCTCGAGCAAGGAGCTCTTCCTCATGCCTGCCTCACGTCTTCGGCCGCTCGTCGCATGGACTGTCGTCGCTTTGTCGCTTTTTGCAACAAGCGCATCGGCCAGCGTTGTGATGAACGCGACCCGATATATTTTTCGCGCTGGCGAGCGAGAGATCGCCGTCAAGGTCAGCAATGTGGGTAAGGCGCCGGTCTTGTCGCAGGCGTGGATCGACGACGGCGATGCGAAGGCAACCCCCGAAAACGTCCACGTGCCCTTCAACCTGACGCCACCCATCGCGCGAATCGAGGCCGGCAAAGCCCAGACGCTGCGTATCGCGTTTACCCAGGGCGACCTTCCCACCGATCGGGAGAGCCTGTTCTGGCTGAACGTGCTTGAGGTGCCGCCCAAGCCTGCCGACGGGGAAGACGACAGCAGTCATATCCAGCTGGCGTTGCGTTATCGGCTCAAGCTTTTCTATCGGCCAGCGCGACTCAAAGGATCTCCCGACGACGCCGCCAAAACGCTCGTCTGGGCGGCGCACGACGACCACCGCCTCACGGTGCGCAATGATAGTGCCTACCATGTCACGGTCAACGACGCGGCCTTGCGAGTCGGCGAACATACCCATGCGATCGATCCGTTTGCGGTAGCGCCCGGTGCCACCAAGCAGATCACCGTCGACGAGTTCGCGCTATCGGGTGAAACCGTCAACGTGACGTACCAGACCATCAACGACTACGGCGGCTTCGTCGAGCACGCGACGAAACTCTGACGCGCCTCTCCACTCCACTGCGGTGAACCCCCGCCGCCCGCGAACCTCATGATCCATTCTCCACGGACAACCCGATCCGGCGGCAGGCTGTTGCCTGCGCATACGAGGCTAGCGCTGGCGTTGGCTCTGGCGCTCGCCATGAATGGCACGGCGCGTGCCGTCGTCGATCCCGAGCCCGCGCCGCAGGCGGCATTCAGCAGCGAATTCCTGCATTCGGCGGCGCCGGTCGACCTCTCGCGGTTCGAGCGCGGCAATGTGACACTCGCCGGCATTTATCGCCCTGCCATCCGTGTCAACGATATACCCATTCCCGGGGATCACGAGGTGACCTTCCGTCAGGTCGTCGGCAGCGAGAGCGCCCAGCCCTGCTTCGACCAGACCATGCTGATGACGTTCGGCTTCGATCCGGACAAACTCGCCACCCACGCGATGGGCACCGGCGAACTCAAGCCGCTCGCTGAGGGCCGTTTTTGCGGCCCGCTCGGCGACTACATACCCGGCGCCTCCCTTGACTTCGACGACGCCGAGCAGGTGTTGCGCCTGTCGATTCCCCAGGCGTTCATGGCATCCCGGGCGAGAGGTTACGTCAGTCCGGATCTCTGGGACGAGGGCGAGGCCGCCGCCATGCTCAACTACAACCTCAATACGTATCATGTCCGTAGCCAGGGGCAGCGCAGCACGGCCACCTATGCCGGCATTCGCGCCGGGGCCAATGTGGCGGGGTGGCGCCTCCGGCACACGGGTAGCCTGACCCTGGGCCCGGATCGCCGCCGTTGGCAGAACACTCAAGCCTATGCCCAGCACGACGTGACCGCCGCCCGTGCACAGCTGACCGTCGGCGACAGCTATACCTCCGGAGACATTCTCGACAGCGTGCGGCTCCGGGGCGTGGCGATCGCCAGCGACACCCGGATGCTGCCCGCGTCGCAGCGCGGGTATGCCCCGGTCATCCGGGGCATCGCCCAGAGCAACGCCCAAGTGTCCATTCGGCAAAATGGCTATCTCATTCACAGCACCACCGTCGCGCCCGGAGCCTTCGAGATCGACGATCTGTATCCCACGGGCTACGGCAGCGACCTGGAAGTGACCGTGACCGAAGCGGACGGCCGGACACGCACGCAGGTCGTTCCCTACACCTCCGTGCCCCAGATGCTGCGCGAGCATAGCCATCGTTTCGCGGTCGCCGCGGGGCAGGTCGTCGATAACAGCGTGGCCGACACGCCTTTCATTTTCCAGGGCACGTATCAGTACGGCGTCACGGCCCGCAGCACGCTCTACCTGGGTGCCACCGCGTCCAATAGCTACGGAGCCGGCCTTCTCGGCTGGGCCGTGAACCTGCCCGTTGGGGCGGTGTCGCTCGACGTGACCGGTTCGCGTGCGGCATTTCGCCGGGAAAGCGTGCGTTGGGGCACGAGCACGCGGCTCCGCTACAACCGGTCCGTGGCAACAACGGGCACGAACATCGGCGTGGCCGCGTACCGCTTCTCGACGCCGCATTACCTGGGCGTCACCGACGCGGCACGACGCCGGTCCTATCTCAAGTTCGGCGGTATCGACCCCATGGCAGGTGGTGAGCGGGGGCGCCTTGAAGCCACCGTGGTCCAGGCACTCGGTCAGGGTAGCCTCTCCGTGACGGCATCCGTCGGCGACTACTGGACGCGTCGCGGTCGCGACACGAACTATGCGATCGGTTACGGCGGAGGCTGGCGCTCGCTGTCCTATAACGTGTCCGTGCAACGGTCACGTGTCGGCAGCGTTCTGGGCGATTCCGCCAGCCGGTCCCGTGGATGGGCGGATACCACGATCTACCTCTCGTTGACCGTACCTCTCGGGAGCGCCCCCGGCGCGGCGACCGTCACGTCGACCCACACTCAGGCGGCCGGTGGCGGCGCCACATCCCTGGCCTCCGTGAACGGCTACGCCAGTGAACGCCGTCGCCTTTCCTACAACCTAACGGCGAGCCGATCGCGTACGGACGGGCGCGGCACGAACAGCGGCAGCGGCAGCCTGGGCTATCGCAACTACGCGGGTAGCTACCGTATCGGCGCGGGTCGCTCGCCCGGTGGCCAGCACTATTCCGCGGGTGCGGCGGGTGCGGTCGTCATGCATCGCGCCGGCGTGACGTTGTCCCAGGAACTGGGCGAAACCAACGCCATCATCCACGCGCCGGGAGCCGCGGGTGCACGCGTAGAAGGCACCACGGGCGTGCGACTCGACCGCCACGGCAACGCGGTGGTTCGCAGTCTGCTCCCCTATCAGATCAACACCCTGGCGATCGATCCACGCGGCGCCTCGCACGACGTGCAGTTGGAGAGCACCACCGAATCGGTGGCTCCGCGCGCCGGTGCCTTTGCGCGCGTCGACTTCAAGACGTCGCAGGCGCGCTCACTGCTCATCCATGCCACGAAACCCGATGGACAACCCTTGCCGTTCGGCGCATCGGTTTACGATGCCGCCGGCCAGCCCGTGGGCGTGGTGGGGCAGGGCAGCAAACTCTTCACGCACGGCGCCACGCCTGGCTCACGTCTTACCGTGAGTTG
>CAJYHU010000416.1 GCA_913774655.1 uncultured Luteibacter sp.
GGTTGTTCTTCGCCCAGCTCGGGTTGGTCACCACGATGTCGCGGGCAGTGAAATGCGGCCAGGGAATCCACCCCACGAGTCCGCCCTCGCCGGGCTCGCGGGCCCAGTGCGCCGTGATGTCGCCCTGGATCGCGAACGGACGGCCGATGGCTTCAGAGACCTTTTCGTTGATCGTGGGCTTGAGCCGGTTCCAATCGAAGAACGCGATGAACAGGATCACCGCCACGATGAGGAGGACCAGGATCCCCCCAACCCACGTCAGAATTTTCCTGGCTCGCCGCATCAGTCCGCTCTCCTCTCCCGACATCCCGCGGCAAGGGTAAGCGTGGAGCGTGGCAAGGTTATGTGTTTGCGGCGGCGAGCCGTTAAGCCTCGTGGTCTGGTCGTCCGTCCAAGCCGCGCCGTCTAGCGCGCCTGCCAGTACCCGGTGGCCTTGACCGCGTCCTTGTCGATGCCCCGTGTCTCGACCAGCAGCGAGCGCAGGGTGCGGGCGCGGGCGGATTCCACGGCGACCCACCAGAACGTATCGCCCTTGGGCAGGGGCATCGTCGCCAGCGTTTCGTCCAGCGATGGCGCCTGCCCTCGAACGAACCAGCGCACGTCGCGGGCCAGGGCCTGTCGCTCGTCGAGAGAGGGGACTTCCGCCAGCACGGTAACCCGGTGTTCCGCAGGCATCTCCTCCAGCCAGCGACCGATGGCGGGCAGGGCGGTCTCGTCGCCGACGAGCACATAATGATCGTAATCGGCCGGCACGATCATCGAGCCCCGGGGGCCGCCGACGCCGAGGCGGTCGCCCGGTCTGGCGCGGTCGGCCCAGGTCGACGCCGGGCCCTCGCCATGGATGACGAGGTCGATGTCGAGTTCGAGGGTGTCCGGGCGGAAGGCTCGGGGTGTGTAGTCGCGTGCGGGGGACGGGGTTTTGCCCTCCGGATAGACGGGGCCCTCCGGGCCCATCGTGGGCAGGTTGAGTTCGCCGTCCGGTGTGGGAAAGAACAGCTTGACGTGATCGTCGGGCGATGCGGACGGGAATCCGGTCAGCTCGGTCCCGTGCAGGGTGATGCGGACCATTCGCGGTGTGAGCCGCGTGACGCCCACGACCTCCAGGATGCGCATTTTCACCTCGTGCCTGACGCGCTGGATCGCGTGACGCTCGCTCATGCCTCACGCTCCGCGATGGCTTTCGCCGCTTTCGCTACGATGGCCGCCACGCGCTGCACTTCGGCCTCGTCCCAACCCTTGTGATGGTTGAGGAGCTGGTGTTTCAGCCCGTGCATGGCTTCGCGGACCGCGTCGGGCACGCCCATGCGGCGCATGTGCCGCGACATGACCTGCAGGCGCTCGATGAGCGCATCCAGGTTATGGCGGTTCTCGTCGAGGAACGCCTTGCCCTCCCCGGTGATGGCGTAGAGCTTTTTGCCGCCGGTCTCGGCCTCGACCCGGGCGTAGCCCAGTTCCTCGAGCATCGTCAGGGTGGGATAGATGGCACCCGGGCTCGGGCTGTACTGGCCGTCGAACATCTCTTCGATCGTGCGGATCAGTTCGTAGCCGTGGCGCGGTTGTTCTTCGATAAGGGCGAGCAGCAAGAGCCGCAGGTCGCCCGTGCCGAACATGCGTCCACCGAAGCGTCCACCGCCGCGGCCACCGCGCATGCCGTCCCTGTCGTCGAAACCGAACGGGCCCCCGCCGAACCGTCCGCCGCTCCGGCCCATGGCCGCCATGGGCTCGTGGAAGTGGTTCCTGTCATGCTGGAAAAAGTGCATAGCGCTCTCCGATATATCGTACGTAGTGAGCGTAAGATATATCGTAAGAAACACTCTTTCAATATCCCTATCCGTCTGTGTGCTGTGCACTGCCGTGGTCGGTCCTTCGACACTGCGTCGCACCGGCGCAGGCCGGTGCCCATAGACTCAGTCCCTTGGGCGAGACGCGTGGCCGCCCTCAACCGAAAGTGAAAGTGAAGGCGTGGAAGTTCGCCTTCGGCACCTTGATCGTCAGTACGTGGTCTTTGTAACCGTCGCCGTCGAACAGGGTGTAGAGCATTGACGTCTGCACGGTCACGGGCGGCTGCGGCTTGCCGTCGACGAGCACCTCGAGGGTGATCGGCGTGTTCGCGCTGGCGACCATGTGCACTTTCTTTGCCTTGAAATGCAGGCGGATTTCACCGCTGGGGCCGACCAGGCTCGCGTTCTCCCGGCCGATTTCCCAGCGACCAACGAGGGCGAAGCGATTCAGGTCCAGGCGCGATGGGGCGGTGAAGTCGCGCGTGCCGGTGCGGTCGCCCTCGGGGCTGGCGTTGTTCTGGCTGCGATCGCTGCCGAAGTACATCTCCGGCGAACCGAGCTGGGTGAAGTCCGGTGCGTCCTGGTCGGCGCCGCCCTTGTCGTCCAGGCGCGGCAGGCCCAGCAGCGTGCGGATAGCGTTTTCCATCTCCATGTAGTTGCCCTCGCCGTAATGGTGGGCGACCACGTTGCCGCGCTGGTCGACGAGGTACTCGGCCGGCCAGTACTTGTTGTCCCAGGCGTCCCACGTCTCTAGGTCGTTGTCCTGGGCCACGGGATAGTGGATGCCGAAGCGCTTGATCGCGTCGCGGACGTTCGCCTCCTGCTTTTCGAAGGGGAATTCCGGCGAATGCACGCCCACCACCACCAGGCCTTTGTCCTTGTACTGGTCGTACCAGCGGGTGACGTGGGGCAGCGTACGCAGGCAGTTGATGCAGGAGTACGTCCAGAAGTCGATCAGCACGACCTTGCCGCGCAACGACTTCATCGTCAGCGGCTTGGTGTTCTGCCATGCGGCGATGCCGGCGAATTCGGGGGCCGTCTGGGCGGCGAAGGCGGGCAGGGCGGCCGCCACCAGGGCGACGACGATCAGGGCTTTGCGGAGGAAGTGGCGCATGAAAACTCCGTGGTTCTTGGGGGTGCCGTGAACAGACCGGCCGGGGCACCGACACCTTACAGCGGCCCGGTGCGCTAAAATCCGCGCTTCGCCAGCCCCGTGAGCCAGCCCAGCGCCATGACCTCGATCAAGCAGGACGACCTCATCCAGAGCGTCGCAGACGCCCTCCAGTACATCTCCTACTACCATCCGGTGGACTACATCCGGAATCTCTCCGCCGCGTACGAGCGGGAGGCTTCCCCGGCCGCGAAAGACGCCATCGCGCAGATCCTCATCAACTCGCGCATGTGCGCCGAGGGCCACAGGCCCATCTGCCAGGACACCGGCATCGTCACCGTCTTCCTCAAGATCGGCATGAACGTGCGCTGGGACGATGCCACGATGGGCGTCGAAGAGATGGTGAACGAGGGCGTGCGCCGGGCGTATAACCACCCGGACAACAAGCTGCGCGCGTCGGTGCTGGCCGACCCCGCCGGCAAGCGCACGAATACCCGGGACAACACGCCCGCCGTGGTCAACGTGTCGGTCGTGCCGGGCGACACCGTCGACGTCATCG
>CAJYHU010000417.1 GCA_913774655.1 uncultured Luteibacter sp.
CCTGCTCGCGCTCGACGACGACGACATCGACGACCGGGTGTTCACGTCGCGCGCCGACCTGCCCGAGGGCGTCGAGCGCATCGCCCTGCGGACCATCCGCGCCAATCACGCGCCGGCGCTGGCGCCGCTGTCGGTGCTCAAGGATGTCGACCACGGCCGGCTGGGCCTCGACATGGCAAGTGTGGAGCGCCACCTTGCCGCCCTTCGCGAGGCGCCCGGCCTGGCCGAAAAGCTGCGTCGCGTCTATGGCCACGCGGCGAGCCTGCCGCCTGCCGACGATCCCGAACTGGGACTTTACGGCGCATTTTTGCCCGACGCCGATCGCCGCCTCCTCGCCGACGTGCGTGCGACACCGCCGGATCAGCTCGGAGGGCGCCCGTTTCCGTTCCGCGACGCGCGCTACCCGGAGCTGCTATTCCGTTACCGGGCGCGCAACTGGCCCGAAACGCTCTCGCCCGACGAGCAGTCGCGCTGGGATGCGTTCCGCCTGGACCGCCTGACCCGCGACGGACCGCTGACCACCCTCACCTTCGACACCTACGCCGCCGAACTCGCCCAGGCGCGCAGCCGGCCGGACGCGCCGATGGCGCTGCTGGACGATCTGGATGCCTGGGCCCGCGAACTCCACTGACGCCGACATGCCGCATACAAGCTATTTCACCCCCGCCACCTTCCGCTTCTTCAAACAGCTGATCCGCAACAACAGCCGCGAGTGGTTCCAGGCGCACAAGGACGACTATGAGCGCCACGTGCGTGAGCCGTTCACCCAGCTCATCGTCGACATGCAGGCACCGCTGGCGAAGATCAGCCCCCACTTCCGCGCCGATCCGCGCAAGGTGGGCGGGTCGCTCTACCGCATCCATCGCGACACGCGCTTCGCCAACGACAAGCAGCCTTACAAGGGCTGGCAGGGATCGCGCTTTTTCCATGAGCGGCGGCATGAGATCCAGGCGCCGAGCTTTTACCTGCACATCCAGCCCGGCGAATGCTTCGCCGGCGCGGGGCTGTGGCATCCGGAGCCGCCGGTGCTGAAGAAGCTGCGCGAGTTTCTGGCCGACAACCCGGGGGCGTGGAAACGGGCGACGCACACGAAGGCTTTCCGCGACCGTTTCGCATTCTGGGGCGAGAGCCTGTCCCGGCCGCCGCGCGGGTTCGACGCCAACCACGAGCTGATCGACGACCTGAAGCGGAAGAACTTCGCGGCCGGCCAGAACATCGACGAGTCGATGGCCTGTTCGGCCGAGTTGCTGCCCTTCGTGGTCGACACCTTCAAGCGACTCGCGCCGATGGTGGATTACCTGTGCGCGGCGCAGGAGCTGGAGTTCTGAGGCAACGGCCCGTCGACGGTTGCTGCGCGCCCGACGCGCGATTCCCCGCTGCCGCAAGGCAAGAAAGCCTGTCGCCGATACGATCGGCGATGCACCGCGCCTCGACGGCTAGCCCACCTCAGGCACGCCTGGCAACGCCCCCGCGCGGACTCAGTCCTCGTAAAGCTCGATCGGCAAATCGTCCGGATCGGCGAAAAACGTAAATCGCCGCCCTGTGTACTCATCGACGCGGATCGGCTCGCACGCCACGCCATGCGCGGCCAGGCGATCCACCGCCTCGTCGATATCACCCACCGAAAACGCCAGGTGCCGCAGTCCCTGGGCCTCGGGCCGCGACACCCGGGGCGGCGGCGCGGGAAACGAAAACAATTCGACCTGCACGCCCGGGCTCACTTCAAGATCGAGCTTCCACGAATCGCGCGCCTCGCGATACGCCTCATGCACCACGCGCAAACCGAGCACCTCGGTATAAAAGGCTTTCGACCGTGCGTAGTCCGAACAGATGATCGCCACGTGGTGGAGGGCCCGCAGCATCTCAAGCCTCCGCGAACGGGTAGGCCATGACGTCGGCGATGGCGTCGGTATCGGCCAGCACCATCAGCAGGCGCTCGATGCCGAGGGCCACGCCCGCGCAATCGGGCAGGCGGTCGAGCACCGCGAGCAGGCGCTCGTCGATGGGCACCTCGCGTGCCCCGCGTTCGCGCCGTACGGCGTTGTCCCGTTCGAAACGGGCCCGCTGTTCGCCGGCGTCGTTGAGCTCGTGATAACCGTTGGCCACTTCGTAGCGCCCCAGGTAGACCTCGAAGCGTTCGGCGACCGGCGGGTCGCCCGGTCGGATCCGCGCCAACGCGCACTGGCTTGCCGGGTAGTCGTAGATCACGGTGATGCGGTCGCGCGGAAAATCCGGCTGGATGCGATGCGTCATGAGCAGGTCGAGCCAGTCGTCCCGCCCGAGACCGTCAGGGTCGATCGTCACCTCGCCCAGTGCCTCGCGCAGCCGCTCGACCGACGCCGTCAAGGGATCCACGCCGAGCCGGCCCATGTAGAGGCTCCGGTACTCGGTTTCCACCACGTCGACCGTTCGCCCGGCCTGCAGCATGAGGCGTTCGAAGAGGTCGATCACCTCGCGCGCCAGTCGCGTGTGGTCCCAGCCGACGCGGTACCACTCGAGCATCGTGAATTCCGGGTTGTGACGCCCCCCGGCCTCGCCGTCGCGAAATACCCGGCCCAGTTCGTAGCAGTCGCCCATGCCCTCGGCGAGCAGCCGCTTGAGCGGAAATTCCGGCGACGTGCGCAACCAGCGCTCCGCTGCCCCGGCGTCGACGTGGCCGGTAAAGCGCGTGCTGAAACTCTGGATGTTCGGGTCGGTATTGCCGGCGGCGGAAAGGATCGGCGTCTCCACCTCGGTGACCCCTCGTTCGGCGAAGAAGGTGCGCAGACGCGCGTAGGTCTTCGCGCGCAGACGCAGGCGATCCAGGCGCACCGTCACGGTGCCACCCCGTGTTCGGTCAGCAGCGCGAGCAAGTCGGCCTCGCCATGCACCGGCACGCCCAGCTCGGTCGCCTTGTCGAGCTTGGAACCCGCTGCCTCGCCCGCGAACACCGCCGTGGTCTTCTTCGATACCGAGCCGGCCACCTTCGCCCCGAGCGATTCCAGGCGCTCGGTCGCGTCGTCACGCTTGAGCGAGGCCATCGTGCCGGTGATGACGTAGGTATGCCCTTCAAGCGGCAGCGCCGCGGCGGACTTGGCGGGTAGCCGGTCGAGCAGCCACTGCATGTCGGCGAAATCGTTGACCAACTGGCGGTAGTGGGTGGGATCGCTGACGTACGCCCAAAGATGGGTCGCCGCCGCCGTCGGCACACCGGCTACGATCCACTGGTGCTCGCCGGCCTGCACGAGGTCGGTCACGGTCGCGTAGGTCTTCGCCAGCAACGCGGTGCTCTTGGGCCCGAGCTTGGACACCTTCGCCGCGTCCAGCAGCACGTCGAGGCCGAGCCGCTCGCGCAGCTTCGGCGACGGCGCGCCCTCGTCGGCAAAGGTGATACCGGCGCCGAGCAAGGCGTCGACCACCGCCTGGTTGCCCTCCTGCCCAAAGAATGCCGCGATCGACGTGGCGACCTCGTCGCCGATGTCCGGCAGCGCGCGCAGCACGGACGCGGGTGCCCGACGCACCGCCTCGAGCGAGCCCAGCCAGAGGGCGAGCGTCTTCGCCGTGCTTTCGCCGATGTGCATGATGCCCAGCGCGAACAGGAAGCGCGGCAAGGTGGAGCGCTTGCTCGCCTGGATGGAGGCCACGAGGTTCTCGGCCCACTTGGTGGCGACCTTGCCCTGTTTGACCGTTTCTGGCGTGGTGCCGTCGCGCTCGTCGGCCAGTCGTTTCATCTGGACGAAGCGCTCGACGGTCAGCTCGTAGAGGTCGGCCGGCGTGTGCACGATGTCCAGTTCGACCAGCGCGTCGACGAAGCGGTCGCCCAGGCCGTCGATATCCATCGCCCGGCGCGACGCGAAGTGGATGATCGCCTCCTTGCGCTGCGCCGCGCAGACGAGGCCGCCGGAGCAGCGATAGGCGGCCGCGCCCTCCTCCCGCAAAAGTTCGGAATGGCACACCGGACAGGCCGCCGGCATCGACCACGGCACGGTGCCTTCGGGGCGGCGCTCGTCGACCACCCGTGCCACTTCGGGAATGACGTCGCCCGCACGGCGCACGATC
>CAJYHU010000418.1 GCA_913774655.1 uncultured Luteibacter sp.
GAGGCGTGTCGCCAAAGGTCGCCAGGGGACGAATCGCGTGCTGCCGGTCGCGCCAGCGCAGCAGGGCTTCGGCCGACAGGCTACCGGGAATCCGCAGGCCGGACGTCTCCGCCAGCGCGTGGCTTGGGACGAGCGAGGCGCCGCTGAGCCGAACGGCGTCCCCCGGATGCAAGTCCAGTTCGAGACGGATCATGGCCGCCCGGGTTGGGGCGGCGTGGGGTCGGCCCGTCTCGTCGACCCAAGGCAGCGCCGTCAGCCTGACCGGCGAACCGGGCGCGAACGGCGCACGAAGCAGCGGGCCCGCCAGCGCCTGGCGCACGAGCAGCGCGTACCGCGCGGTCGCGGGGCCGCTCATGTCTAGCTGAAGGCAGTCGAGGCCGGTCAGGTCGACCTCGCGGGCGATCGGCAGACCGACCTGCAACGGCCTGTCGCCGTGCGCGACGATCATCAGGCCGTCCGGGCCGGCGCGCAGCGATCCGTCACCGAACACGCGGCTCGCGACCACGTCATCGGCCCGCGCGAGGTGCCATGCCCAGGGTGACGCACCCCGGGCGTACGCGGCGCGGTCGGCGGCGCCCTCTGCCGCCAGGCGGCTGGCGACCACGCGCGACGCCAACCCGGGGAGGGCGATCCACGCGAGCGCCGCCAGGGCGACGGCGGCGGCAATATGGAGCGACGGGCGCAGGCGCACGTCAGCGATCGAGCAGTGCCTCGACGCGGGCGGCGCAGATGAAGTCGTTGAGCGACAGCCCGCCCACGTCGTGGGTGGACCACAGCAACTGGCAGTGGCCGTAGCCGGCTTCAAGGTCCGGGTGGTGGTCCTGGCGGTTCGCCATGAAGCCCACCGCGTTGATGAAGCCGAGGGTGTGGTGGAAGTCCTTGAAGTTGAAGTCCTTCACGATGCCCTTGCCGTCTTCGGTCAGCGTCCATCCCGGCAGGGTGGCGAGGTGGCCGTCGATCGCCGGACGGTCGAGCGCATGTTCGGCGCCCTTGCGGGGCTGGCAGTGCTGGGAGGCGAGGGGGGAGAACGGCATGGCGGACGCATCCTTGGGAGGAAAGCGCGAAGCGTGGCGCGGGGTCGGTTGAAATGTCAAAAGGCGGCGCGCACGTTGAAAGCGTACTAAAATGGTGCTGTTTCGGCGCGACGCCGCCAGCCCCCATCCCCGGAGCCCCCATGATCGATATGTCGGAGCGCGCCCAGGCGCATTTCCAGCGACTGCTGGCCCAGCAGGGTGAAGACGGCCTCGGCGTCCGCTTGCGCGTGGTGGCCGCAGGTACCCCCGCGGCGCAGTGCGAGCTCGAATTCTGCAGTCCGTCCGAACTTACCGGCGACGAATGGACCATCGAGTGCCAGGGCTTCAACCTGTACGTCGACGGCGAGAGCATGCGCTGGCTCGACCCGGCCAGCATCGATTACGAGATGACGCCCACCGGCAGCCAGCTCAACATCCGCGCGCCCCGCATCAAGGGCGACGCGCCGGGGGAGGATGCGGGTCTGGTCGAGCGGGTGCGCTACGTGCTGGAAACGGAGATCTCGCCGCAGATCGCTTCGCATGGCGGACGCATCTCGCTGGTGGAGGTCACGTCCGATGGCGTGGTCGTGCTGCGCTTCGGCGGTGGGTGCCACGGCTGCGGCATGGTCGACGTCACGCTGAAGCATGGCGTGGAGAAGACCCTGCGCGAGCGCATTCCGGAAGTGACCCAGGTGCGCGACGCGACCGACCACGAGACCGGCGAACAGCCTTATTTCTCCCGCCAGGCCGGCTGACGATCCGACTCGCGTCGCCGTGTGCCCGGGGGCGATGCCTTAGTTATCGCCCTGCACGTGGCCTTCCAGACCCGAGAGCTTGCTCGGCATGCTGGAGAAGTAGGCGGAGATATCGTCGATGTCCTGGTCGGACAGCGTGGCGGCGAAGCCCTTCATGATCGCGTTGCCTCGGCGGCCGTCCTTATATTCGTGCAGCGACTGCGCGAGGTAGTCGGCGTACTGGCCGGCGAGACGGGGATATTGCGGATCGACGGCATTGCCGTCCTGGCCGTGGCAGGCCACGCAGGTCGCCACCTTGGTCTTGCCGCGGGCGGGGTCGCCGGCGGCCGATGCGGTGGTGGTCAGGAGCGCCAGCAGGGCGGCGACGGCAATCAGGGTGAACCCACGGGTCATCGTGTTCGTCCTCGGCGGCTTACTTGGCGAGACTGGAGAGATAGGCGGCGATGTCGGCGATGTCCTGGTCCGACAGGCTCTGTGCCTGGGCATCCATGGTCGGATGCTTGCGCTCCCCGCTCTTGTAGGACTTCAGCGCGTTGACGAGGTATTGCTCGTTCTGCCCGGCGATGTGCGGCACGTGGTAATCGGGATACGCGTTCGCGTAGCCGGGGATGCCGTGGCACCCGTGGCAGGTGTAAACCAGCTCGCGCCCCTTGGCTTTGTCCCCTTCGGCGTGCGCGGCGGACGCGGCGCACAGGGCTACGACGATCAGACCAATCAGATACGAACGCTTCATCAAGGGTTCCCTGGGTGCCGGGCGGGGCCGGGGTCGAGTATCCGCTGGAGTATAGAAGCGGCACGCAACGACCGACAACTCACCCCCGGCAGGCTCAGAGCACGCTCTTGAGGATGTGGATGCCGGCGATGTACTCCCCGGCGATGGTACCGATGCAGACCAGGAAGAAGTTGAGCAGCGTCCGCGCCACGCGATTTCGCCACCAGCCGGTCCAGTGGGTGATGTCGTCGCGCAGCCGCTCGAAGTCGCCCACGCGGGGCTTGCGCACCCAGGCCTCGGCCATCGCGCTGATGGCGCCGGAGGGTATGCCCGGGCGAAACGGCTTGATCGGACCCGCGATGAAGGCGGCGGCGATGCTCAAGGGATGCGCCCCGGCGATGATCGCGCCCAGCGCCGACAGGCCCCCGGTCAGCAACACCCAATTGAGCAGGGCGTCCTTGCCGAGGCTGGGATTGCGATAGAACGCGTAGCCGATCAGGGCGAAGATCGCCAGCACCAGGCCCACCGCGGCGTACTTGGGCCACCTCGACGGCGGGGGCGTCACGGCGAGTTCGTCCGCGAGCGCACGCGGATCGCCCGACTGCTCGGCGAGTTGGGCGCTCATGCCCTTGAGGTGGCCGGCGCCGATAACCACCAGTACCTTGCGGCTCGGGGCGTCGGGGTCCATCCGCCGTCCGTCTTCGCGCAGGCGGGCCGCCATGAACTCGTCGCGCTCGGCAATGAGCGCGCGGTACAACGGCGCGGAGCCTTTGGCGAAGTCGCTGAACGCGCTTTCCAGCAGGTCGGACTGCTTGAGCTTTTCGATGTCTTCCTCGGCGATGTCCTCGCGCTCGAACACGCTTCCGAGCATGCCCGCGAGCAGGCCGAATCGCTGGAAGAAGCCCACGCTTCGCCATGCGCGCTTGAGGGTGGTACCCACTTCGCGGTCGACGAGCCAGACCGGGATGCCCCGCGCCTCGGCGCCGTCCATCGCGGCCTTCATCTCCGCGCCCGGCTCGATGCCGTACTGCGCGGCGAGCCGTTTCTGGAACGAGCCGAGCACCAGGCTGGCGGCCACCATGCCGGCCTTGCCCTGGCGGATCACCTGGAACAGATCCATCTGCTTGAACGCCTCCGGATCGCGAATGCCGTGGGCGCGACTGGCGCACAATTCCACGGCCACGGCGTCGAAAGGCTCCTGCTCGAGCAGGGCTTCCACCGCCTGCACGCTGGCGCGCGAGACGTGCGCGGTGCCGAGGATCACGTAATGGACGCCGTCGCGTTCGACACGCACCACCGGCTGGCCGTCCAGGGCGTCGGTAGGGTGGAGGGGAGTCTCGTCCGGGAGCATGCGGTTTCCTGCGCGTGGGTGGGGCGTGGGGATGGCGCGTCAGCCTGGGATCGGCGTCGCCGCGTCGTCAGTCGCGGAAGCGGCGGGTGAGGTCGCCGTACGCGTCGATGCGGCGATCGCGCAGGAACGGCCAGATGCGCCGTACGTGTTCGCTGCGCTGCATGTCGACCTCGCATACGAGCAGTTCGGGCGTGTCGGTGGCGGCCTGGGCGAGGAACTCGCCCTGAGGACCGGCAACGAAACTGGAGCCCCAGAACTGGATCCCCGCGCCGACGTTCGTGGGGTCGGCCTCGTAGCCGGTGCGGTTGCACGACAGCAGCGGTAGGCCATTGGCCACGGCGTGGCCGCGCTGCACGGTGATCCATGCTTCGCGTTGACGGGCCTTTTCTTCGTCGGCATCGTTCGGGTCCCAGCCGATCGCGGTGGGGTAGAACAGCAGGTCGGCGCCGGCGAGCGCCATCAGGCGCGCGGCTTCCGGATACCACTGGTCCCAGCACACGAGTACGCCGAGCTTGCCTACCGAGGTGCGGATCGGCTCGAAGCCAAGGTCGCCCGGCGTGAAGTAGAACTTCTCATAGAACGCCGGATCGTCGGGGATATGCATCTTGCGGTACCTGCCGGCGATCTCGCGCGAGCGGTCGAAGACCACGGCGGTGTTGTGATAAAGGCCCGTGGCGCGCTTTTCGAAGATCGAGGCGACCACGACGAGCCGCAGTTCTTCGGCGAGGGCGCCGATGCGGTCGGTACCCGGGCCGGGAATCGTCTCGGCCAGGTCGAACACGTCGACGTTCTCGTGCTGGCAAAAATATGGGCCGTTGTGCAACTCCTGCAGCAGCACCAGTTCGGCACCGGCGCCGGCCGCCTTGCGTAGCCCGGCCTCGATCGCGTCGAGGTTGGCGTCGCGGCTGCCGTGGTCGGTTTCCTGGAGGAGGGCGACCGTGAGGGTCTTGCGGGTCATGTCGTTCTGCCTCGCGCGTAAGACCGCGCCTTGGGGGTTACTTTGCGATGTCGGCCGGCAACTGCATGGTGATGCAGTGCAGGCTCCCGTTCTGCCAGATCAGCGGACGGCAGGGCACCTGGACCACCTCGCGGCCGGGATGCGCCTGTCCGATGATCCGGGCGGCCTCGGCATCCACCCGGGCGCCATAGGCGGGCACCAGCACCGCGCCGTTGACGATCAGGTAATTGGCATAGGACGCCGCCAGACGACGGCCCTCGTCGAGAATCGGTTCCGCCCAAGGCAAGGGGTGCAAGGTATAGGGCCGGCCGTCGGTGGTGCGCAGGGCGGCCAGTTCGGCGGCCATGCGACCGAGTTCGTCGAAATGCGGATCGCTCGCGTCGTCGCAGGCCTGGTAGACGATGCCGCCGTCCGGGCTGAAACGTGCGAGCGTGTCGATATGGGCGTCGGTGTCGTCGCCTTCAAGGTAGCCGTGGTCGAGCCACAGCACGCGATCGGCGTGCAGGGTGGTCGCCAGCGTGTCCGTCATGGCCTCGCGGCTGAGCGACGGATGGCGCTGGTTGAGGCACTTCCACGTGGTGAGCACGGTGCCCTTGCCGTCGCTCTCGATGCCGCCGCCTTCCAGCGCCCAGTCGATGCGCCGATGCGGCAGGCCCGACAGCACGCCGTGCTGGAGAAGGCCGGCGATGATCGCGTCGTCCTGCGCGGCGCCGAACTTGCCGCCCCAGCCGGTGAAACGGTAATCGTTGAGCAGCACGCCGTCCGGGCCGGTGAGGGTGATCGGGCCGGAGTCGCGCAGCCAGGTATCGTCATAGGCCGCCGTGGTGAAGCGGACCCGGTCCATGTCGATGCGGTTGGAGCGCAGCCGCATTTCGGCATAGGTCTCCACATCGTCGTCGGCCACGCAGATCAGCACCGGCTGGAAGCGGGTGATGGCGGCGACCAGCGCGATGTAGGTCTCCTCCACCTGGCCCAGGCGGTCGGCCCAGTCGGTGTCGGCGGTGGGCCAGGCAATCAGGACGCCGCTCTGGGCTTCCCATTCGGCAGGAAAACGAAGGGTCTGGTTCATGGTCTCGCTACACAGGCCCGCCAGCGGCGGGTAGGGGGTTCAGCGGATCGGCGGCTTCGGGCCGATCTCGTTCGGATCCGCCTTGTTGGCCACCACGTCGATCACCTTCTGCTTCTCGAAGTAGACGGTGAACTGCGGGTAGACCCAGCGGTTGATGGTCGGCCACTGGCGCTTCTGCCCGCCGCGCGGCTGCAGCTGCTCGCTCGGCGCGCCGAACTGCGACTGCACCTGCTGCATGCTCTGGCCGCGGACGGGCAGGGCACCGGCCGGCTTTTCAGCGGCGCGGTCGACCAGCAGGGTATCGGCCAGCGCCGGCGTGGCGGCGGCCAGGGTGGCCAGGACGGCCAGTGTGCTCAGGTAACGCTTCATCTCGATCT
>CAJYHU010000419.1 GCA_913774655.1 uncultured Luteibacter sp.
CTGGTGATCGAGACCGACGAAGACGCCGTGCGCGAACTGCGGGAGGGCGGCGAAGCGGACGTCGTCATCGGCAACGCCGCCGCCGGACCGGTGCTGGCCGAAGCCAACCTCGCGGCGGCGCGCGCGCTGATCGTCGCCGTGCCCGATCCCTTCGAGGGCGGCCAGGTGGTGCGCGCGGCCCGGGCGCTCCGCCCGGACCTGCCGATCATCGCGCGTGCGCACTCGTCCGATTGCATGGGGCATCTGTCGCGCCTGGGCGCCAGCGAGGTCGTGTACGGCGAAGAGGAGCTCGCCAGGCGCATGGTGGAGGTCGCTTCGCCCGCGCCGGTCGCGACGTCGCACCACTGACGCGCGATACCCTCGCAATAACGTCCGGACACGTCCCGCTAACGCCGGCCTGGTTAGTGTCCTGCGGTTGAGTCTTGACCTGAGAGGACACGATGGCGGCGCGGATCGAAGACTACGCGATGATCGGCAACTGCCGGAGCGCGGCCCTGGTGTCGCGGGACGGTTCGATTGATTGGTTGTGCCTGCCGCGCTTCGACAGCGCGGCCTGCTTCGCCTCGCTGCTGGGCGATGAGAGCCACGGTTGCTGGCGCCTTGCCCCGGCCGATCCCACGGCCGAATCCCGACGCGACTACATCGACGGCAGCCTCGTGCTGCGTACCGAGTGGACGACCGCGACCGGGCGGGCGCGGGTCACCGATTTCATGCCGTTCGCCGGCGAACAGGTCGGGGTGATCCGCATCGTCGAGGGCATCGAGGGCCGGGTGGATTTCGAAGCCCTGGTTCGCATCCGTTTCGACTACGGCAACGCCGTGCCCTGGGTGACGCGGGTCGACGACGAGACGCTCACGGCGGTCGCGGGTCCGGACCTGCTGGTGATGCGCAGCCCCGTGCCGGTGGAAGGCGAGGGCATGCATAGCGTCGCGCGGTTCGTGGTGGCGGCCGGAGAGACCGTGCCGTTCGCGCTGGCATGGGGACCGTCGCACCTGTCGCCGCCGGAGGCGATCGATCCGATGATCGCGCTGGAGGATTCACTCGCGTTCTGGGAGGACTGGTCGGGCCGCTGCCGCGACGTCGGCGAATGGAGCGACATCGTCCGCCGCTCGCTCGTGGTGCTCAAGGGCCTCAGCTACCTGCCCACGGGCGGCATCGTCGCCGCGCCCACCACCTCGCTGCCCGAGTGGATCGGCAGCGAACGTAACTGGGATTACCGCTACTGCTGGGCCCGCGACGCGACGTTCGTGCTCTCGGCCCTGGTCAACGCCGGTTACCACGGCGAGGCCAGCGCTTGGCGCGACTGGGTGCGCCGCGCGGTCGCCGGTTCGCCCGGGCAGTTGCAGGTGCTCTACGGCCTCGCCGGTGAGCGCCGCCTGGAGGAATACGAACTGCCCTGGCTGCCCGGCTACGAGGGCTCGCGCCCGGTGCGCGTCGGCAACGCGGCGTCGTCGCAATTCCAGCTCGACATCTTCGGCGAACTGGTGGGCGCGTTCTCCCACGCGGTGCGCCATGGCGTGGCCCTCCAGCCGGAGGCCGACAGCGTGCAGGAAGTGTTCCTCGATCACCTCGCCAGCATCTGGCGTCATCCGGACGAGGGCATCTGGGAGATCCGCGGCGAGCCCCGCCATTTCGTGCATTCGAAGGTCATGGCCTGGCTTGCGTTCCAGCGCGCGTCCGAGCAGCCGCGCCAGGCGGGTTCGCCGTTGTCGGCCCGCTGGCGCGGCATCGCCGACGAGATCAAGGCCGACATCCTCGCCAAAGGCATTGACCCGAAGCGCGGCTGTTTCACCCAGTCATACGGTTCGACCCAGGTCGATGCCAGCCTGCTTCTGGTGACCCTGACCGATTTCCTGCCGCCCGATGATCCACGCGTGGTCGCCACGGTGCGCGCCGTCGAGAGCGATCTCCTCGTCGATGGCTTCGTGCTCCGCTACGACACGCGCAGCGGGGTCGACGGGCTGTCGCCGGGCGAAGGGCAGTTCCTCCCGTGCAGCTTCTGGCTGGTGGAAAACTACGTGTTGCTGGGCCGTATCGACGAGGCCCGGGCGCTTTTCGAGCGGCTGATCTCGCTGACGAACGACCTCGGACTGCTCGCGGAGGAGTACGATCCCCGGTCGAAGCGCCTGCTGGGCAATTTCCCCCAGGCCTTCTCGCACGTTGCGCTGGTCAACGCCGCCTACAGCCTGGCGCGAGGCAGCAGCGCGACGGCGGATGTCCACGCCGCCCCCGAATCCACCTATCCCCCAGGAGTTCGCGCATGAGTCAAGCCACCGCCAAGCGCACCAGTTCGCGCGCCCACCCGGCCGATCCGTGTACCGTCGTCATCTTCGGCGCGGCCGGTGACCTGACCAGCCGCCTCGTGGTACCCGCGCTCTACAACATGCGCCGCACGGGCCTGTTGTCCGACAACTTTTCCGTCGTGGGCTTCAACCACGGCAAGATGACCGACAACGCGTGGCGCGGCAGCCTGCATGCGGCGCTCGAGCGCTACGTGGGCGCCGGCGGCCGCAAGCTCGACGAAGAGGCGTGGGGCTGGCTCAGCGCGCAGATGACCTACCACGCGGGCGATTTCGATGACCTCTCCGCGTTCCACTCCCTGGCGGGCAAGTTGCGCGACATGGAGCGCAAACGTGGCACCCAGGGCAACGTGCTGTTTTACCTCGCCACGCCCGAGCGCTTCTTCGGCGACGTGATCGAGCAGTTGCAGAAGGCCGGTCTGGTCGATGATGGCGGCCCCGACGGCCGCTTCTGGCGACGCGTGATCATCGAGAAGCCGTTCGGCCACGAC
>CAJYHU010000420.1 GCA_913774655.1 uncultured Luteibacter sp.
CATCGGCGTTCGCCATGCTGCGACGCCGTTGGCCGGCGGCGCGCCGCTTGCGCGTGGTGTGCGGCACGGGCAACAACGGCGGCGACGGTCGATGGCCCTGGCCTGGTCGGACGTGAAGAGAGCGATGTCGATCGAAGGGGCAGTCATCGGCCGATTATAGAAGTCACCGGTAAAATGGACGCATGCCCGCCTCCGCCGACATCGACTACGCCGCCCTCGCCCACGACATCAAGCGCTGGGCGCTCGAACTGGGCTTTGCCGACGCCGGCATCGCGGGCACCGACCTGGGGCATGACGAAGCCTATCTGGAACGGTGGCTGGCTGACGGTCACCACGGCGAGATGGATTACATGGCGCGCCACGGCACGCGGCGCAGCCGCCCGGCTGAACTCGAGCCCGGCACCCTGCGCGTGGTATCGGTGCGCATGGATTACATCCCACCCGGCACCGCCAATGCCTGGGACGTGATCCACGACGGCGACAAAGCCTACATCGCTCGCTATGCGCTCGGCCGCGATTACCACAAGGTGATGCGTCACCGGCTGCAGAAGCTTGCTACGAAAATCACCGAGCGCATCGGCGATTTCGCCTACCGGGCGTATGTCGACTCGGCGCCCGTGATGGAGAAGGCGCTGGCTCGCAACGCGGGGCTCGGATGGATCGGCAAGCATACGGTGGTGATCAACAAGCGCGCCGGATCGTATTTTTTCCTCGGCGAGCTCTACACCGACCTGCCCTTACACGTCGACGAACCCGCCTCGGCCCATTGCGGCAGCTGTCGCCGCTGTATCGACATCTGCCCGACCCAGGCGATCGTGGCTCCCTATCGGCTCGACGCACGCAAATGCATTTCGTATCTCACCATCGAACTGCGCGGCAGTATTCCCGAACCGCTGCGCGCGCCGATGGGCAACCGGGTGTTCGGCTGCGATGACTGTCAGTTGATCTGCCCGTGGAACAAATTCGCGCAGGATGCCACCGAGCCCGACTTCGCGCCGCGGCACAGCCTCGATGGCCCTAAGCTCGTGGAGCTGTTTGGCTGGAGCGAAGCGGAATTCCTCGCCCGCACCGAAGGCATGGCTATCCGGCGGACCGGCTACGAGGGGTGGCTGCGCAACCTCGCCGTGGGCCTGGGTAACGCCCCGACCTCGGGCGACGTCGTCGACGCGCTGCGCGCCCGTGCGGATCACCCGTCGGCACTGGTACGTGAACACGTGGCCTGGGCGTTGGCGCGCCACGCGTAGCACGCCGCCGACACCGTTGACCGTCGCGTGGCGATCAACGGTGCCGGCCAGGCCTGTGAGGGATAACGTCAGCGCATGCCCGCGGACTTTCGCGTGATCAACATGGCCAGCTCAAGCGACTGCTCGTAGTTCAGGCGAGGGTCGACCATCGATTTGTAGGCGCGGTCGAGGTCCTGTTCCACGAGGCCTCGCGCGCCACCGAGGCACTCGGTGACGTTCTCGCCCGTAAGCTCGAGGTGGACGCCACCGAGTCGGGTGCCGACGGCCGCATGGATATCGAACGCCTGATCGAGTTCGCCCGCGACGTTGGTGAAGCGGCGTGTCTTGTAACCGTTGCTGGTGCTTTCGGTGTTGCCGTGCATCGGATCGGCCACCCAGAGAACGCGGCGGCCTTCACGCTTGACGGCCTCGAGCAGCGGGCGCAGGCGCGTGGCGATCTTGTCGTTGCCCATGCGGTGGATCAACGTGAGACGCCCGGGTTCTTCGTCCGGATTCAGCACGTCGATCAGGCGGATCAGGTCGTCGGGCTCGACGGTGGGACCGACCTTCACGGCGATCGGATTCCGGATGCCACGGAAGTACTCCGTATGCGCGCCATCGAGCGCGGCCGTCCGCATGCCGATCCACGGGAAATGCGTGGACAGGTTGAACCAGCCGTCCTGGCGCGGCACCTGGCGGGTGAGCGCTTCTTCGTAGTGCAGCAACAGGGCTTCGTGAGAGGTGTAGAAGTCGACGCGCGAGTAGGAAATCGACTCGCCACCCAGGGTTTCCATGAAGCGCAAGGAGTCGCCGATGCTCGCGACCATGCGCTTGTATTCCGCCGCCAGGGGCGAGTGATCCACCCAGGCCAGGTCCCAGTACTCGGGATGATGCAGGTCCGCGAAGCCACCGTCGATCAGCGCACGGACGAAGTTCATCGTCATCGCCGAACGCGCATGGGCCTTGATCAGGCGGCTGGGATCCGCGCGACGGGCCGCGGGCGTGAATTCGGGACTGTTGACCAGGTCGCCGCGAAACGCCGGCAGGGTAACGCCGTCGCGCGTCTCGGTGTCGGCCGAGCGCGGCTTGGCGTACTGGCCGGCGAAGCGGCCCACGCGCAACACGGGCTTCTTCAGCCCGTGGACGAGCACGAGGCTCATCTGCAACAGCACCTTGAGACGATTGGAGATGATCGGGCTGGTGCAGTCGGCGAAGCTCTCGGCGCAATCGCCGCCCTGCAAGACGAATCGCTCACCCAGCTGAGCCTCGGCGATGGCCTGCTTGAGCTTCAGGATTTCCCACGACGTGACCAGCGGCGGCAACGCGCCGAGCTGCGCCAGGGCACTGTCGAGTTCACCGGCATCCTCGTACGTCGGCTGCTGCAGCGCGGTCCTCGATCGCCAGGTATCCGGCGTCCAGTCGGAGGACGGGGATGCCACGGTTTTGAGGTTGTGCTTCATGACGGCGGTGCCTACGTAAGAGCGCCCCGGGGGCGCGGGAAATCAACGAACGGAACGACGGACGGCCACGAAGGCCCAGACGATGAGGACGACGAACCACAGGAGGGTCCAGCCCGGCATGGGGAGGCCGAGGATCGGTTCGATCTTGGCGCATTCGCCCGAGCCCGTGAACGCGAGCTTGAGCATTTTCATAAATGGGAAGGCATCGAACAGGTAGCCGAGACCCGGGCCGCATGCGGGCACCTGATCGGCCGGCAGACTCTGCAACCACAGGTGGCGACCCGCCGTGGCGATACCCCACAGGCCGCCCAGACCGACCAGGCTCGCGTAGACCACGCGCGGGGCCCGCGTGCGAGGACTATGCAAGGCGCCCACGAGGAAGAACACACCCATGAAGCACACGGCGATGCGCTGGAAGATGCACAGCGGGCACGGATCGAGATACATGACGTATTGCGCGTAGAGCGCGAAACCCATCAGCGCCGCGCAGACGACGAAGCCAGCGGCATAGCGGGTACGGAACGACCAGGTGCGAGGGTTCATGGAGCGCTTGTTGCGATGCGGGACATCCACGTTAACGCTTTGTGCAAGGACTTGCCAGAGCGACGTTGAAGTTTCCTCTGCAACCATGTCTATGAGTTGCAAGGAAAATCTCCCGAACCTCCCGATAGGAAGCGCTGAAAACGAAAAACCCCGGCAGGTCGCCCTGCCGGGGTCGGATCTCGCTGAACCGGCTGACGCTTACTCGGCGTCGACGGCTTCGCCCTGCGGACGATCCACGAGTTCGACATAAGCCATCGGGGCGTTGTCGCCCGGACGGAAGCCGCACTTAAGGATGCGCAGGTAGCCGCCGGGACGCTCGCGGTAGCGGGGGCCCAGCTCGACGAACAGCTTGCCCACGGCCTGCTTGTCGCGCAGACGCGAGAACGCGAGGCGGCGATTGGCGACACCGTCGGTCTTGGCGAGCGTGATGAGCGGCTCGGCGACGCGGCGGAGTTCCTTGGCCTTGGGCAGGGTGGTGCGGATAAGCTCGTGCTTGATCAGCGACGACGCCATGTTCTTGAACATGGCTTCGCGGTGGCTGCTCGTGCGGTTGAGCTTGCGACCGGATTTCTGGTGGCGCATGGTGATGACTCTCTCTTGTCTGTTGTTATGAAAAGCCGGTCAGGATGAGCCGACTTCCCGCGGTTACCCGCTTTTCGAGGCTGTCAGAACGCCCCGTTATAAGAGCACGGTCTCTGTGGACCGCTCGAACGATCCGACGGAAATGCCGAGGCATCCGCCGGCCTTGCAAAGGATCGGGGCGATCGATGATCGATCGCCCCGAGTGCTATCAGCCGAGCTGCATACCGTGGGACAAGCCCGGCGGCGGCCAGTTCTCGAGCTTCATGCCGAGGGCGAGACCACGCCCACCCAGCACATCCTTGATCTCCGTCAGCGACTTCTTGCCGAGGTTCGGCGTCTTGAGCAGTTCCACTTCGGTCTTCTGAACCAGATCGCCGATGTAGTAAATGCTCTCTGCCTTGAGGCAGTTGGCCGAACGAACGGTGAGTTCGAGGTCGTCGATCGGACGGAGCAGAAGCGGATCGAAACCGCCCTTCTCCGCCTTGGTCGAATCGCTCTCGCGACGCGAAAAATCACCGAATACCGACAGCTGATCGTTGATGATCTCAGCCGCCTTACGGACGGCGTCTTCCGCACCGATCGTACCGTTCGTCTCGATGTCGAGCACGAGCTTGTCGAGGTTGGTGCGCTGCTCGACACGAGCGGCGTCCACTTCGTAAGCCACGCGCAGCACCGGCGCGAACGACGCGTCGAGCTGGAGACGACCGATCGGACGCGTCTCGTCATCCGGATGCTGGCGCGCGCTGGCCGGCTGGTAGCCGACGCCGCGACGAACCTTCAGGCGCATGTTAAGGGCCACATCCTTGGTGAGGTGGCAAATCACATGCTCGGGATTGACGATTTCGACGGAGTGGTCGACCGCGATGTCGCCGGCGGTCACCACGCCCTTGCCCTTCTTCGACAGCGTCAGGGTGACTTCGTCACCGCTGTGCTGGCGAATGGCAACGTCCTTGAGGTTGAGCAGGACTTCAATGACGTCTTCCTGCAAACCTTCGAGGGTGGTGTATTCGTGCAGCACGCCGTCGATTTCGACTTCGACGATCGCGCTACCCGGAATCGAAGAGAGCAGCACGCGACGCAGCGCGTTGCCCAGGGTGTGACCGAAGCCACGCTCGAGCGGCTCGACCACCACCTTCGCGCGGTTCGCTCCAAGCTGCTCGACGCTGAGGCCACGAGGCCGCAGCACACTAGTAGACGATACTGCCATGCAAGGCTCCGGTGGATTACTTCGAGTAAAGCTCGACGATCAGGGCTTCGTTGATGTCGGCCGGCAGATCGCCACGATCCGGAACGGCCTTAAACGTGCCCGCGAACTTCTTGCTGTCGACTTCAACCCACGACGGACGCAGGTCCATCGTGTCATAGATCGTCGCAGCTTCCTGAACGCGCAGCTGGGTACGAGCCTTTTCGGTCAGGGACACTTCGTCGCCCGGACGGACGTGGTACGAAGGGACGTTGACCTTCTTGCCGTTCACCGTCACGGACTTGTGAGCCACGAGCTGACGGGCCTGGGCGCGGGTGACCGCGAAACCCATGCGATAGACGACATTGTCGAGACGGCTTTCCAGCAGGCGCAGCAGGTTTTCACCCGTGTTGCCCTTCTGGGTCGAAGCCTTGGTGTAGTAGTTGCTGAACTGACGCTCGAGTACGCCGTAGATACGCTTGACCTTCTGCTTCTCACGCAGCTGGACGGCGTAGTCGGACAGGCGGGCGCGCTTGTTGGCGCCATGCTGACCGGGCTTGTTTTCGAGCTTGCACTTGGAATCAAGCGCGCGAGCCGGGCTCTTCAGACCGAGGTCGGCACCTTCACGACGCGCCAGCTTGCAGGTAGCTCCACGATAACGGGCCATGGTTATGCTCCTTAGACGCGACGCTTCTTGGGGGGACGGCAGCCGTTATGCGGAATCGGCGTGACGTCGATAATGTTGAGCACTTTGTAGCCCAACGCATTCAGGGAACGCACCGCCGACTCGCGGCCCGGGCCAGGGCCCTTGATGCGAACTTCCACGGTCTTCACACCGTAGTCGCCCGCAGCGCGACCGGCCTTTTCGGCGGCCACCTGAGCGGCGAACGGCGTCGACTTACGGGAACCGCGGAAGCCCGCGCCACCCGCCGTCGCCCACGACAGGGCGTTGCCCTGGCGGTCGGTGATCGTGACGATGGTGTTGTTGAAAGAAGCCTGCACGTGGGCCACGGCATCCGTGACAACGCGCTTGATCTTCTTCTTGGTCTTAACCGGCTTAGCCATATTCGGTATCCGTTACTTCTTGATCGGACGACGCGGACCCTTGCGGGTACGGGCGTTGGTACGCGTGCGCTGGCCGCGCACCGGCAGGCCGCGACGGTGGCGCAGGCCACGGTAGCAACCGAGATCCATCAAACGCTTGACGGCCATACCGATCTCACGGCGAAGATCGCCCTCGACCGTGTACTTGGCAATCTCGGCGCGGATCTTCTCGACCTCGCCTTCGCTGAGGGACTTGATCTGGGTGGTGGGAACCACGCCAGCGTCCACACAGACCTTCTTCGCCCGCGAACGGCCGATTCCGTAAATGCTCTGCAGGCCAACCCAGACATGCTTCTGGACCGGCAAATTGACACCCGCGATGCGCGCCATGATGTACTGTCTCCGATGTGCTTCGTGCGCGGTAAACGCGCAATTTTAACCTGAATTAACCTAAACGGGAAGTCCTGCGGCGCGGGGCGCCAAGGCTTGCCCTACTTGGGATCTCCGTCTCAGCCGCGACGGAGATTGGACTTCTTGAGCAGACTCTCGTACTGGTGGCTCATGAGATGGGCCTGAACCTGGGCGATGAAATCCATCACCACCACCACCACGATCAGCAGCGAAGTGCCGCCGAAATAGAACGGGACGTGCCAGGCGTTCTGCATGAACGTGGGCACCAGGCAGACCAGCACGATGTAAATCGCGCCCACACCCGTCAGGCGGGTCATGACGCCATCGATGTAGTCCGCCGTGGAGCGACCCGGACGAATACCCGGAATCAACGCCCCCGAACGCTTGAGGTTATCGGCCGTTTCCTGCGAGTTGAAGACGATCGCCGTATAGAAGAACGCGAACCCGATGACCAGCACCGCGAACACGATGTCGTGGATCGGCTCACCCGGGCTCAGCGCCGTAGTCAGCCACTGCAGCCAGCGCGACTGATTGGCGGAACCGAACCAGGTGGCGGCGGTCGCAGGGAAAAGCAGGAGGCTGGTCGCGAAGATCGGCGGAATGACGCCCGCCATGTTGATCTTCAACGGCAGGTGAGACACCTGGCGCTGCTGGAAC